>QIDJ01000214.1 GCA_003228395.1 Flammeovirgaceae bacterium | reverse complement strand
GCCTGATATGATCTTCGGCATATTTAAACGAAAGCGCTGAACCTATAATGCCGGCATGATTCAGCAGTTTTGCCGGAACAATCTCCGCATCTGATTTGAGCATAGGCAGGAACTGCTCATGATATTTTACTACACCACCGCCGATGATATACATATCCGGCGTGAGCAGCATGTCGATATATTTGATGATTTTATTCAGGCGGTTTGTCCAATCTTTCCATTCCAGCTCTTTTGTTTTCCGAACCACACTTGACGCATATTTTTCAGCTTCTTTTCCGTTTTTCAATATAATGTGACCAAATTCTGTATTGGGCAACAATACACCATCGGTAAAGATGGCGGTACCAATACCCGTACCCAGGGCCATCATGATCACGGTGCCTTTATGTCCCTTTCCAGCTCCGAAAGTCATTTCGGCAAGGCCTGCGGCATCTACATCATTCACCACATGGGTCGGACATCCGGTACGTTCGAATATCAGTTTACCTGCGTTTGCGCCCACCCATGATTTATCCAGATTGGCCATCATGAGCACGGTATCGTTTTTTAAAGGGGCCGGAAATCCGCATCCCACGGGACCTTTCCAGTTAAAATACCTGACGATTTCAGCAACCGTTTTCACTACATTTTCCGGGGTGGAAGGATCGGGTGTGGGTATCCTGTATCGGTCTTCAACAAGAAATACTCCCTTGTCAATATCAACCAGAGCTCCTTTTATGCCCGTTCCACCAATATCTATTCCAAGAACTTCCATGCTTCAAAAATAATAAAATTTTAGTACTGAAAAAGTACGGATTTCAGGGTGTTGGTAAACGGCCGGTTAGCATCAACCTGAATCATTCTTTCATGAAATAGATGTCGTTACAAACAGTTTCCTCCTTATCCAAAACAGCGAGCGGACATATTTATAAATTCAACGACATAAAAAACCACCTTGGTTTTAATCAAGGCGGTTTTTAAAATTAATATATCCGTAACTGAACTCAGAGGACGGGAGGATATTTCGTTTCGTCAGCCAATGCTTTTAACAGGTTTTTAATGTCCGTTTCGGTAGCATCGGGTAACCCCTTCATGGTCGATCCTGGGTGCCCGTTTTTGGTTTTATGTTGTGTTTCATGAGGCCCTCCCCGGGCAAAAGCACCTAATGATTTTCCTTCAAGCAGAATTTGTGTACCATCGGCTCCATGACAGCTAGCACAATTATTTGTATAAAAAGTATCTCCGGCAGATGCACTTCCATCCCTCCCAAGATTGGTCATGGTTTTTGACCCGGTAGGATAACTTCCTGAAGTAGCCAAATCATACAAATTTTCTGTATTAAGCTGCCCTTCTTTCAGGAACTTTACCAGGTCCCAAATCTGAGTTTCGGTTAATATTTTGCTGAAATCAGGCATATCATTTCCACCTAACGATGGATCGGTACCGTCAGCCGTACGGGCAGGATCCACATCCGCACCGCCGGCATGGGCAACTTCCTCAAACATATCGCGGAGATCCGTTTCATTTTTCATATGGGTTAATTCTTCAGAAGATACATCAGGTCTGGACGCTTTAGGAGCCCGGTCAATATACCACCCAAATTTCGCTTTTTCATCCCATCCGTGGCATTGTTTACAACGATAGAAATTACCAAAATCTTCAATGTCATTCTGATTTACAGATGGATCAACAGGTCCGGTATAGTCATCTGTCTTCCAAAATTTGTCATATAACCGGCCCCCTCTAATGGCGTCAGCTGCATCGTAAGCCGCCTGGTCTTTGGCTGCCTGATTTTCTTCATCATCATTGCTACATCCGGACATATATATAAGTCCCGTGATTAATAAGATTCCTCCAATTAGTTTTGAAACATACGTTATCAAAACTTGCGATAAGATCAAGGCCTTTTTCATAACTTTTTTAGGTTGGTTAGATTAATAAATTACAAATGCTAAATTAAGAAGTTTAAACATACATTTAATATATGATATAAAAAAACGTATGATCCGCATTAACCGGATACTCTCCACAAATGAATTGTTGAAGGAAAAACGAAAAGATTACCGGAACATTGTGATTACACAGGTAACGATCGTTACGAAAGGCATACTGCTTTCCGATATTATTCTCGAAGAACAGGAAAGTCTTATCTCCAAATCGATCATCACGCTCTTTTCCATGTTTTCCGCATTGTATGCCTACCTTTTGTGGTATTTGCTTCGTGATTTTACTAACAATCAGCTTTTAATCAAAGGGGTAATTATAATTTTCACCGGTATTGTGGTTGTAGGTATGCTCCAGGTAAATGACTGGCCTGGTATCAGAAAGTAAACAGCCCGGCTGGCCGGCTTCCAAACCAGTACTATTTTACAAATATTGCCGCCCGCTGTTATGTCCGTTGTAAATAACTCCCTTTGAGATTGTATAAAAACATGAAATTTACTATATTGGATAGCAGGCGACATTTATATCGGGTGAACGTTAAAAGATAGTTGATTCTGCATATTGTTTTATCCGCTATTAAATTGCTTAAAACAACCAGCGACCGATGACAGAAGCTAAAAAATACCGCGCATTTACGCTAAATAATTTCAGGAAAATACCTGAGGTACGAAACTTATTATCGAAAGAAGAAAGACACGAAATTGAGGTGGTTGGGAATGTGCTTCCGTTTAAAGTAAATAATTACGTAGTCGAAAAGCTGATTGACTGGGAAAACATTCCAGAAGACCCGATTTATCAACTCACGTTTCCTCAACGAGGCATGTTGTCTGATGCGCATTTTAAAGAAATGGAAAATGCACTTCAGCAAAACCTGAGTAATAATGCATTAAAATTAATTGCTGATAATATTCGATACCAACTCAACCCACATCCTGACGGGCAACAGCAAAATATTCCGTTTCTGGATGGCATCAGACTTACCGGTATTCAACACAAATACCGGGAAACCGTTCTGTTCTTTCCCCGAAACGGCCAGACATGTCATGCATATTGTTCGTTCTGCTTCCGCTGGCCTCAATTTGTAAGTATTGATGAATTAAAGTTTGCTATGCGCGAAACTGAATTATTAGTCAGATATCTGAAAAAACATCCGGAGGTCACAGACGTATTATTCACCGGAGGAGATCCCATGGTGATGTCAACTGAAAATTTTGCCGCCTATGTGGAACCGCTTATACAGGCCGGCATCGCAAATCTTCAAACCATCCGTATCGGAACTAAAGCTCTGAGCTACTGGCCATATAGGTTTTTGACGGACAAAGATGCCGATGACATGCTGCGCTTGTTTGAGGCTATTGTGAAAAAGGGTTACAACCTGGCGTTTATGGCCCATTTCAATCATCCAAGAGAATTACATACACCCGCAGTTCAAAAGGCGATACAGCGTATTTTATGTACTGGCAGCAAAATACGTACGCAATCGCCCGTCATGAAGCATATTAATGATAGCGCGGATGACTGGCGCTCTTTGTGGATGGAGCAGATCAGTTTGGGATGCATTCCCTATTACATGTTTATAGCAAGAGATACCGGAGCGCAGGGTTATTTTGCGGTAGAGTTGGAGAGAGCCTGGGATATTTTCCGGCAGGCATATCAGAGCGTCAGCGGTATTGCCCGGACTGTAAGAGGACCGAGCATGTCAACCGACCCCGGTAAAGTGCAGATTCTGGGAGTTAATGAGATCATGGGAGAGAAAGTATTCGCATTACGGTTTATTCAGGGACGTGATCCGGGATGGGTAGGCAAACCGTTCTTCGCCAAATACAACCCTTATGCTGTATGGATTGATGATTTAATGCCTGCATTTGACCGGACGAAATTCTTTTTCGAGGAAGAGGAAGAACTTGAAAGAAATCACATATTGCTGAATTGAGATAACAGGAGATTAACAATCTTCCGTCAGACGTGATAGCTTGCGCCACTCCATGCTACATATCCCGGTCATTTGCTTTAAAGGGAAATCCGGAACAATAACTTTACAAAATAGGGGCAAATTCAGAAAGTATAGGTTTATACGGTTTCACTCCTCCTTCACTACTTTCTTCAGTTTTTCCATGTGCGTAACATCCATATTTACGACCGGCACGGCATACAAAACCGGCATCTTATCGCCATATTTATATTTCAACAGGTTTTCAATCGTGTTGAACAAAATCGCCTTCGTTCTGCCAATTAGCAGATTAGTTGATACTGTATCAATTTCACCATCAGTATTTTTATAGCTACTTAGCGCATCCATAATTGTAGCGCCCGTGATTAACTTCTCACTTACAAGCAATTTCACTATCTCACCAGCCTGGTCCGGTTCTTTGGTTATTACATGTAATATTATCATGAGTTGTTTTTTAAAGATTGTAAAGTCTGGTGCTATGCATTACACGATTTAAAAACGTTAATTAAACCTATAATTATTGGTATTCCATTCTATTCTATCCTCAACAAGCACAGAAGAAATATTACAATTTCTATTCCATATGCTGCCTGATCTGTGTTATCCGCTGTAAAATATTCAATTTTTTGCTCAATATGAATAACAATGCGCAAAGAATTTACTTCTGTTATTATATCATAAGCAAAATAGTCATCTTGAAATTGACAAACTTATTTATCATGAAGATGATTTATCACCTCCAAAACGGACCATTTATCAGAAGAGGGCTTCCATATGGCTTGTCCGGTGGATATTTTCCCTAACAGGGCTTTAAAAACATCCGTGTTATTTTCAAGTTTACTAATGATAATCTGATGAAGCATATCGCTGACCTTAAAAAGTAAAACTTATTGATTTATAGTTTATTAACGATAAAATTACTTTGTACAAATACTGCCAATACATAATTTTAATCCTGATTAAACCATTTGCCTTCTGAATAATTGCCTTTATTCCAAAAAAAAAATGTCAAAACCAATATTTTCGGATCAGGTTAGTGAATATAATAAAAACAAGGCTCTTTCCTTTAAATACAACCAACGTAATCGAAAATATCAACATATATCGGCAAAATGGTTCATGATGTGAATTATCATTGCAATATCTTCGAAAAGTAAAATTTTAATGATCGCTTTTTCAACTTTAAATATCCTGACATAATGAATAACAAATTTCCTGATTTCAGACTGGACGGTAAAATTGCCTTAATCACCGGCGCCGCCCGTGGTATTGGAAATGCATGTGCTCTTGCGCTTGCCAATGCCGGTGCAGATATTGCCCTGGGTCTCCGTGATTCGGAGACCGGCAAGGAACTGGCAGAAAAAATCGAAAGCATGGGCAGACGTGTTATCCGGTTGCAAATGGACATTTCCAGCCTGGATGAGATCAACACAGCCATTGACGATACAGTAAAGCATTTTGGCCGGCTGGATATATTGGTCAATAATGTGGGTGTAGCGCCTGAAAGCGCCGCCGAAAATATCAGCGAAAAGAATTTCGACTATACACTTAATGTAAACCTCAAAGGAACCTTTTTCGTCACCCAGGCGGCAGGAAAAGTAATGATCAAACAAAAATCCGGCCGGATTATCAACATAAGTTCACAGGCGGGCTTTGTGGCCCTCGAAGAGGAATCGGTTTATTGCATGACTAAGGCGGCCATCAATCATCTTACCCGGTGTCTGGCGGTGGAATGGGCCCAATATAACATCGCAGTGAATGCGGTGGCGCCCACCTTTATTTTTACTCCAGGAACAGCCGGGTATCTCAAAGACAAAAAATCGAAGGAAAATGTGATTGCCAATATACCACTGGGCAGGATTGGTGAGCCGGTTGAGGTGGCCGGCGCAGTGGTGTTTCTTGCCTCATCGGCAGCCTCCATGATTACCGGTGAAGTGATGCTGATCGATGGCGGATGGACAGCTAAATAACCGAAGATGTAACCGGGTATTCATACAAATTCTGTTCTGTCTTGTAGCAAGGTTCCCCCGATAAATCAAGTCCAGATACTGCTTTAACATAATTAAATAACATGAATTGCCTGGCTGTTCCATGCACGCTATGAAATAATCAAAAAAAGAATCGATAAGGCACACATAAAAGGTACAAAAGAGCGGATTACGGGCGCTCAGGGTTGAGATAGCATATCCACTTCTCAACAGGGAAGAAGGAATAAATGTGGAAGAACTAATCAAATATATTGAAACTTAAATCATTTGCATTATTCACCTGCAACGTACTCAACTCTCTTCCCCGGACGCAGGGACACCCTCCGTCCAATGTTGAAACAGGTAACAATCATGCTGGAACCCCGGAGTCTTCCGTATCGGGAGCTGATTGTTTTCTTTTATTGACATAATAGTTGTCCACTGATAAAATGCCCGACCCAAACAGCGTATAAATAACCAGAAGAACGAGTACCAGTACCGAAAGTTCCAGCGACTGTCCGACACTCATCAGGCCCTGATCAGCGTGGATTACAATAACGGCTGCTACAAGTATCGGCACCTGGAACAACGCAGCCAGGCGCGTTTGTAGTCCGATAGTCATCAGAAACCCACCTGCCAGATGGGCTATGGTAACGTATGCAAACCACATATGCAGGCTTTCTGCTCGTGCAAGTTCGGTGATAGCAGCCGGATCGGAAAAGAAAATCCACCCGCGGATAAACAACGCCGTGCCCAGAAATATGCGGATCATCGCATAGGCTGATTCCTGACGGGTATCCAGCCAGTGCAAAATATCAGTCAGCTTTTTCATAGTTATTATGCAGGATTTTTGGTTGTAAATGCCTTTAACATCCTGCGATTATATGAATTTTTTAAAACAGAAGCAAAAAAATATATCTGTTAACATCCCGGGAAGTAATCACACGCCCTTTTTTTCGGCCTCAATCCTGACATAGGTATAAAAGGTTAGGAGGTCAGTTAAAATGTCAACGTTTCAGACGCCATGCTAAGCATGCATCGCCGCAACCTCCGATTCGCCTCCTGATGCAACAGATACGCATGTATCATATACCATAATTTCTATGTCCCTTTCCGATGTATTTCTGATAACAATATGTTGTTTTGATACGCCGATATGCAATACCGCATCCCTGAACCTGATACTGAACTCATAACTCTCCCATTGATCGGGTAAAAACGGACTAAAGTGCAGCATATCGTTTTTCGCACGCATACCTCCGAAACCCATGGTAAACGCCATCCAGGTTCCTGCCATACTGGTAATGTGGCAACCGTCCTGCGTATCATTATTGTAGTCATCCAGATCCAGACGGGCCGTACGCAAATAAAAGGTATAGGCCATTTGACGGTAGCCCAGTAAGGAGGCCTGTATGGCATGCACACTCGGCGACAGGGACGACTCATGTACCGTAAGTGGTTCGTAAAAATCAAAATTCTTTTTAATGGTAGCGGTATCAAAGTTATCTTCGAATAACAACAATCCCTGTAGTACATCCGCTTGTTTGATATAGCATGAACGTAGTATCCTGTCCCACGACCAGTGCTGATTTAGCGGAACATTTTCAGGGAGTAAATCCCGTACTGGTATTAGCTCCTTATCCAGAAACCCGTCCTGTTGTAGAAAGATACCCCGTTCCTTATCTTCAGGATAATACATTTTCAAACAAATGTCTTTCCATTTTTCGATTTCATTTTCTTTAAAATTCAATTTACTGCGCAGGCTTTCCCAGGTTGCTGTATTTTCTGATATCACCTTGCCGATTGATTCGATGGTATATCGCAATGTCCAAACGGCAATGGTATTGGTGTACCAGTTATTATTTACATTATTTTCATATTCATTGGGCCCGGTAACGCCCAGCATCACATATTGTTGTTTTTCATCAGACCAGTTCACTCGCTGCGACCAGAACCTTGATATAGCAATCAATACCTCCAGCCCGTATTTTCCCAGATAAGCAGCATCGCCGGTGTAGCGTATATAATCATAGATGGCATAGGCGATGGCTCCGTTTCGGTGTATTTCCTCAAAAGTGATTTCCCACTCATTATGGCACTCTTCGCCATTCATCGTTACCATCGGATAAAGCGCTGCTCCTTCTTTGAACCCTAGTTTTTCCGCATTTTTGATGGCCATTTCAAGGTGTTTATAGCGGTAAATCAATAAATTCCTGGCTACATGTCCATCTGCGGTGCCCAGGTAAAAAGGAAGGCAATAGGCTTCCGTATCCCAGTACGTGCTCCCTCCGTATTTTTCGCCCGTAAATCCTTTGGGGCCAATATTTAAGCGTTCGTCTTCCCCCGTATATGTCTGGTTAAGCTGAAAAATATTATAACGTATCCCCTGCTGGGAAGCCACATCACCACCAATGATAATGTCGCTTTCTTCCCACTTTTTCCGCCACACTGCACTGTGATCGTGAAATAATCCTTCGAAACCTTTCTCAACCGCCCTGTTCAGTATATTTTCACATACCTTATCCAGGTCTGAAGTACCATGGTATTCGGAGGTTACTACTCCGGCATACTTGTATATAGTATATTCTGTTCCACTGGTTACACGTAATGACACTTTATTTGACGCATATTTTGGCTTTGTTTCGGACTTTGCATTAAGATTCATTTTTTCGCCGTTTTGTCTCACTTCATAACGCATGCCAGTGGCTACGTAAAAACCGGTTTTCTTCGTTTCCGAAACAACCCATCCAACACCATTACCGGCAAACTGGTCAACTTCTTTCCAGAATTTTTCATTATAATTTGAATCTTCATTCACCACATCCCCATCAATGTATAATGTTACAGTTATGTCGCCGTCAAAATTTATTGGAGTAAAAGTATATTTGATAGCTCCTATCTCCGGATCAGCCAAACTGCATATCCGTTTTGACTCTATGCGCACCTGATTGCCATTCAGGTCTTCAACAACGGCGCGCCGGTACAAAAAGCCCTCTTGCATATGCAGTTCTCGTGAGAACTCCAGCACTTTCCAGACTGCCAGATCGAGCATGCTGCCATTTATTTCTATATCAATCCCAATCCAGTTCGCAGCATTAAGTACTTTAGCAAAATACTCCGGATAGCCGTTTTTCCACCATCCCACACGGGTTTTGTCCGGATAGTATATGCCTGCCACATAGCTTCCCTGAAGCGTGTCGCCGGTATAGGTTTCCTCAAAGTTGGCACGCTGTCCCATGTATCCGTTACCGATACTGAACAGACTTTCTGAAATCCGGTTATATTCAGGATTGAATCCGTCTTCAATTATTTTCCATTCGTCGTGTCTGATATAATTTTTCATGGGCAAATAACTATTGAATGAACCTGCGGATTATCTGGTATTTAGTAATTTTAAAACAGCCATCCAGTCTATATTACTGAAAGAATCAATGACTAAATCAGCTTCACCCAGTATGTCAGGATTCCCAACGCCCACACATTTCATTTTACCGTTGTGGGCAGCCTGAATGCC
>QIDJ01000273.1 GCA_003228395.1 Flammeovirgaceae bacterium | reverse complement strand
TATGTGTGTTATCGGACAGGATTATACTGAACGGGCCGTTTTCTAGGTGAATGGCTTCCGAATTCCATCTCAGATAAGGCCTGGCTTTCGCTACAGAAAATTCGGTAACTTCACTTTTAATGTCGGTAATTCTGACTTTAGCTTTTCCGAAATCATCAAATTCAATATTTCCATCAGCTAACGTGAAATATTTAATGCGGATGGAATCAGGGAAATATGGTGTGGATGAAACAATAACACTGTCAGTGGGAATAAAAACCGTGTCGGATGAAAATTTCAGGGAAGGAGCAAGAATTTTTACCGAATCAATGATGATTTTGTCATTGTGCAGTGCTTTAAACATATCAAATCCATTTATTGAGATGCTTCCGATACGGAAATTGTCTAAATACTCACTTTTGGAAATATAACTGGCATCCTCTACGTGTATATCTCCCATACGGGTATTGAATGAAAGTGAAGCAGATGATATTTCGCTGTTCCCATTATCAACATGTAAAAGCAAATTACTGCCTTCGAACGCTAAATCCTGAATTCCGAAAATCTGCCTGGGGTTAGAAACCAGGGTGGAATCAATCAAAATATTGTATAGTGTTACTTGTAGATTTTCACCGTTTATAACCGGCTCATTGTTTGTGCCTTTCACTACCAACCGGCCATTACGTAGCTGGATTTCTTCCATTTCCAGGTTGGTGTAAATGGCTTGAATTAAAGGATAAATATTTTTATAATTTATAGATGACCCGGAGGAAGACGGCTTGCCGGTTTTTATTTGTATATCCGCATTGCTGATGATGGCTTTTCTGCCTTTCAGTGATTTTCCGGAAATAGCGGAAGGAAAATTCAATCCCCAAAATTGTATTCCGTTTGAGGAAATATTCATCTGGTTTTTCTGAAACCGGCTAAAGGGTTTGAGTGAAACGCCATCGAATGAAAAATACCCTTTCTGGTAATTAATGTTGATTCCTCTTACAGAAAGTGAATGTTTAATTCCTTCAAAATCAGCACTGCAATTACCAAGAATCAGGTCAAAATCAATATTTTCAAGCAATTTATCCGGCTTAACCAAAATTGCACTATCAATATCCACATTTTTAACGTGTAATGTGAGATTGTTCAGTACAAGGGTTTGCTCTTCATCGTTTTTTAGCGGGAAGGTGATAGTAATATCAGAGTTGCTGGTGATAATATTATCAAAAATAAATGCGGATATTCCTTTTGGCGATGCAGGTATATCCTTTGAGCCCTCAGAAGCGGAAGCATCGAAGCCAACGCGCAGGGAAGCCTTAACTTTCCCAATGTCAAGTTTGCCTGCATGGATTTTTTCCTGTTGGATGATTCCCCTCAGATCAAATTCAGATAATCGAACCTTCGGGATGGTTAAATGATAGGTATCGCCCGTACTGTTTTGCAGGTGGGGTATGATTGTAAGGTTCTCCACGACCAGCGCAGAATCAAATGAGGATGCCCATACACGGTCGAAATAGACATTATGCCCGGGCATAATGTCTAATGATTGATTAAGAATTTCGACTTCCACCCCCTGCGAATAAACACTTTTTCCAAAAGGGCTGATGGACTCGCCAAACTGAAACTGATTGACATTCAGTGATACATCTGAAAATGAAATGCTGAAAACAGAATCAGGGAATATTTTTTGGAACGCTATACTTGCATTCGAAACGGTTAATTGATTGATGTGAAACAGGTTCAGGTATTGTTTGGTCTTTTGTAAGATATCTTCCGATTTAGTGCCGGTCTGAAGATCATCCTTCATGTGTTGAACGATGACCAGATGAGGTTTTCGAAGTTCCAGTCGTTCGATCTCGATTTCACGGTTTATCAGAAAATCAAGAAGGCTTTTTACATTGAGTGAAAGTGCGGTGGCTTTGAAATGGATATCGTTTTGTTTTTTATCGCCGGATTGATTTAATGTATCTTTCTTAAACTCAAAATCTGTGAGGTGAAGGGCGCTGGTAAATATGTTGATTCGTACTTTGTCATATTGGATGGTGTACATCCCGCGTGTTTCATATTGAATAAAATTCATGATGAAATTACCGAGAATTTTTTCTGAATAAGCAACCAGCGATTTCTGAAAAATAAACAACAAAATACCTGCAATAATGCCGGTATACGGAAAGAGTTGTTTTAGCGGTAGAAAGAGAAATTTTCTTTTTCTCTTAACCTTCTTTTCAGGATCACCTTGTAATTGTGCTTCTTTAATCATACCGCACTATAAATTAACCCTAAAATCGCAGATTATACAATATTCAATGTCTGAATATTTTGTTTTCAACTAAAATTACCTTTTCAGCGAGTAATTGCAATGTCAGATCAATTGTTTTAAGATGCGTTCGGAATACAAGGACAGCCACTCTCAGCCAATATACATCATTGATTGTTGTAGTTGAAATAAAAATCCGCCCGTCACGATGCATTTCATTTGCAAGAAACTGATTAAAAGCATTCGGGTCATGGTTGTCTGGAATATAACGGAACATGACCACAGAAAGCTCCGGCTTGCCAAAAACTACGAAACGACTTATTTTTCTGATTTTTTCATAAAAATATATTGAAAGCCTATGCTTTTCTTCCAGTGCGGAACGGAATGGTTTCAGGCCGTGCAAACGGAGAGGAAGCCACATACGGAGTCCACGGAAGTGTTTCGTGAGTTCGGGCGACACTTCCGCAGGAGAAATTTCAGTTTCCACTTCGGCAGCATCCTGCATATAACTGGCTTCATATCGAAAAGCGTTTTTCAGGTGCCTTCCTGATTTTACCAGTACTACGCCCAGGCCATACGGAAGAAAAAGGCCCTTATGCGGATCAAGAACAACTGAGTCAGATTTACTTATTGCTTTTAAGGAAGAAGAAAGCGATTTTGCCAGTAAAAAAAAGCCTCCGTACGCTGCATCTACATGGTGCCAGATAGCAAATTGAGTACATACATCAGAGAGTGAATCAAGCGGATCGATTATTCCGGCGTCGGTTGTGCCCGCAGAACTTACCAGCAGAAACGGGGTTAATCCCTTTTTTTTATCGTCTTTAATAATTTCTTCAAATCTGACCGGGTCAATTTTCAAATTATCGTCAAGTGGAAGGGTACGCGTTATGGCATACTGCAAACCTGCAATCCGGAATGCTTTTTCCACGCTGTGGTGGGTTTGTTTGCTTACATATATCACTGCTTTTCTGATATTCTCCGGCGTTATTTCTTTAGCTTCCCTGGCCGCTACAATGGCGGTAAGATTGGCAATGCTGCCTCCCGAAGCCAGGTTACCCCATGCTGTCTCAGGGTAGCCCACAAGATTGATCATCCACCGGATCAGTTCATTCTCAATTTTAACCGCACCGGGATCAGCAAAAAACACCCCTGCATACCGGTTTGTAATGTCAGCCCAGTAATCCGCCAGTGCGGAGGCATACAACCCGCCTCCCGGAATATATCCAAGGTGACCTCCGGAAGCCGGATTAATTCCCGGTTTGTCAACATGATTTACAATATCATCGAATATTTTTGAAGAAAGTGTTCCTTCTTCCGGAAACGGCTGCTTCAGCAGGTTTATACTGCTGCTGTCCTGATTATAAGCTTTTCCGTTTTCCAGTTTTTGGAGAAAATTTTCTGTAATTTCAGATACCTGATTATGCCATGATTTTCGGGTTTCCAGGCCGGGCTCAAGGTGTAGTGCTGCCTCTTCCAGGTTCTTGATTTTTTTAATAAGCGCATTCATAATCGATAAATATAAAGCAATAATATTCACACATTTATCAATCTGTTATATTTGTTAAAAAAATTAAAAAGAGATGTCACTCACGCCCTCCAACATGATACCCCTGGGTTCCACAGCGCCGGGGTTTGAACTTCCCGATGTGGTTGCCGGAACAATAGTAAATCTGGATGATATTAAATCCGACAAGGCTACGGTAATCATGTTTATTTGTAATCATTGTCCTTACGTTAAGCATGTTAAATCGGAGCTGGTCCGCCTTGCGAACGATTATATGCCGCGTGATGTGACGTTTGTAGCAATCAGCAGCAACGATATTGAAAAATATCCTGAAGATGCCCCTGACAAAATGAGAGAGGATGCAGTTGCCTGGAAATATCCTTTTCCTTACCTCTACGATGAAACCCAGCGGGTAGCCCGGGCGTATGATGCGGCATGTACACCTGATTTTTACCTGTACGATAAAAATATGGAGCTTGTTTATCGCGGACAACTGGACGACTCCCGGCCCGGAAATGAAAAGCCACTGACGGGTCAGGATTTAAGAAGTGCACTTGAAAGTGTATTGACCGGCAATCCGGTATCGGCCAATCAGATACCCAGCGCCGGCTGTAATATCAAGTGGAAAGAACTGGCTATGTGAGGGTACATGTTTTTCTGTCTTTTCGATTCGCCTTCATACTCCTGATCATATCATTTCGTTGAAATACTCACTGAATATCAAATTGAATGATGGTGGTGAGGATTCTTTATCCCGACGAATATCAGTTTCTTATGAGGTAAGGTGCCTGCCTTATAATGAACCTGATTACTGATAAAGCCCTTTAACCAGTGAAAACATTTTTGCGATGGGCTGTTCCAATGCCATCGGTTTGCTTACTACCAACTGGTTTTGTTCGCTACCTTTGAATGTGATGCTTTTGCTTTTCTGAGATGTGCCGGTAAAAGTGCCAATTGCAATAAACAAAGCTACTATTATGCCTATAAGTAAGATTATTGTTTTCCTGGATATGGTTGGCAACATATGCAATCGTAAAACGCAAATTCTGTGCCACAATAGGAATTTCCGGATATTGCCCATAAAAATCAAATTTAAAAGCTTTCTGACTGAAGTATGTTCAAATATGAACACACATATTACATATCCGAACAATACTTTACAGAAACAAGTTTTACAAGCAGTTAAATATAAACGGCATCTTGTTGCTTGCTCAGGTAAACCAGCAGATTTTTAAGCTTAGAATCCCAAAAACGAGAATAGAAAAACAACGAAATAAGACCGGTTAAGCCTTTAAAACCTGAATGTTCAATTTCCAGTACGGTACTACCATGAATGGTGTTAAGCCTCCACCATACATAGGTAGTAAACCTGAGTTTTTTATGCACCCAGCTATATGCCAGGTTATACGGCGGCTGGACAGACAACACCTCGCAATGATAAACGCCTTTCCACTTTTCGCCAGGTTTATCGAAAAACTCGAATGCCTTCCCTTCTTCAGTACTGAACGTGTTTTCCAAAAACCACATTTCAAGCTTTGGCCTTTCGCTTATGGCGCTCCAGACTTCGCGTACAGATTGGGTATAAGTCCGCTTCTTTTTAATGTTATTTTTCCAAATCTGCAATTTCACACTATTAATTTAGTAAAAATTATTTCAAAATTGTAATCCGTATGTATATTGGGGTAATTATATAATTAATAACGCAAATGATAAGCTATAAAGTTTTATATAAAGTAAAAAAATCTGAATTGGCTCATGTAATAAGCCTTGTGAATGAATTTATTGATGGGATTCGTAATAATGAGCCTGATACGGTTTTTTATCATGCATTTCAGGATCCGCAGAATCCGGCAAATTTCATGCATGTGATGACGTTTAAAAATAAACAGGCTGAAGAGGATCATAAAAATTCATCCTACCGTCATAAATTCAGGGAAGAGCTTTATCCGTTGTGTGTGGAGGAGCCTGTGTATGAGCCTTTAGAATTACTACGGTAGAAATTATAAGGGCACAACCTGAAATTGCGAAGCTACCCTGAATCCGGCTTTCTCAATCTCTTCGCTGGCATAGCTGTCATGAATAGCCGGATTGGTATGGTTCAGATGAATAAAAAATATTTTTTGTTTTTCTCCTGCCGGCAGTGATCCAAACCGGATCATACTTTCTTCAATGAACGGATGTGGAAAAGCGCTCATATCCCGTCCGTCAATTTCACCGTTTTTATAGAAACTGCCATCAATAAATAAAAAATCATTGTTCCGGATAATTTCGTTGATGTCTTCATCCCAGATATCCCACTTGTTGATATCGGGCATAAAAATTACTGACTTGGTTGGTCCTGTAATACGGAAACCCACTGTCTCTGAATATTCATCGCGGTGAGGCACTAAAAACGGCGTTACCGTAAGCCCGGGAACTAATGTTACAGGTTCGTTATCGGCCAGTTCCAGAAGGCGGATATTTTGATACCGTACCAGTTGATCCCAGGGCCCGTTGGTTGATAGAAATTCATTCATTCGCGGCATAGCATAAACAGGCATTTCAGCAGCTCCGATGGCTTCATGCCCGAATTGCATCAGCCCGGTATAGTGTCCAATGTGCGCATGGGTTAAAAAAATACCAGTTACTGCACTCGTTGCTGATCCGGAAATAAACTTTAGCCGGTTTATCTGCTCTTTAATATCCGGAGTGGCTTCGATCAGCCATTTGCTGCCTGTAGCCGGGTCAACAATACCCAGGCTTACTACCATTCTGCGTAATTCCGGCTTTAGCCAGGCTTTCTTGCAGCACTCTTTATCGCAGGCAGTTTGCGGATAACCTCCGTCCTGTGTAATTCCAAGTACTACCAGGTAAGGTAAATCCGTAGGCACAGTTTGTTCGGCCGGGCCTGTACAACTGCTAAATACATACAGTATGGTTAAAATTACCGTTAAGATATTTTTATTTCTTTGCATCCACTGATCCTATAAATCTTATTATCCCCGTATCCGTAATATGCATAATGTGAGCATCGTCACTTACATTGACGCATTTTACCGTAAATTTGCATATAATTTGTTAAATGTTACTTTTTACTGATTTTGTGTATAAATAGCCGAACCAATTAAGCACATTTCTTTGTTTCTTAATAGGGTTTTGTGCGAATTGTTTTAATCTGTTGCCATGAAGAAGCACCATTTATTCATTACTTTCATATCGCTGTTTCTGCTTGTATTTCTTTCAGGCGCCTATGTAGCCGATAACAGGCAGGAGCCGGACGTAACGGTAAACTGGATGTCGTTTGAAGAAGCTCTTGATAAATCCAAAACGAAGAAACGAAAAATATTTATTGATGTCTATACCGATTGGTGCGGATGGTGCAAAGTGATGGACAAAAAAACATTCAGTGAAGCTACCATTGCCAGCTATTTGAATGAACATTATTATGCTGTGAAATTAGATGCCGAACAAAAGGAAGAAATCATTTTCCGTGATCGCACGTTTAAATATATTCCAAGTGGCAGAAGAGGATATCATGAACTGGCTGCAGCCCTTTTACAAAATAAACTTAGCTATCCCACGGTGGTTTTTCTTGACGAAGACTTTAACCTGATACAGCCGCTCCCGGGCTACCGCGATGCAAAGGCATTTCATCCTATTCTCCAGTTTTTCGGCGAAGATCAATATAAAAATATGAAGTGGGATGAATTTCAGAAAGTGTACGATTCTCCCTATAATTAATAGTTTTGCTTTTGTAGAGGAAATGATTAAATGCGTAAATGCATAAATATTGCTTGATGATCGTTTTAGTTAGTTCTTTCCCGGTCATCCTTTTCTATAAAAGTTTATTTAAGCATTTTAGCATTTTGTTTAAAATTCCGTATCAAATTGGTTACGCTGCATGATTGTTTAAATGCTGAGGCCGGTGTTGCTGTGCCTGCCCGGTTACCACATGTAGGCACGCGAAAAATTCTTATTATTCAGTTTGACGGCCAGAATAATTTCATGTGTGGAAGAATTAAGACCAGAAAGTTCTGAAAGTGAGTATTCAAATGTATAATTAAAGGCAATCATCGAAGTCAGATAAAGGCCGAAAGAAAGATTGACCGCATCGTCATTCCGGTAGCCTACACCTCCCCAGATGGCGTCTTCGTACCTGACACGGATATTTAGCAAATAACTTAAGGGTACATTGGCGCTGTATTCAACCATGGCCCCCGGAATAACGAGAAAACCATACTTTGGTTTATAGGTGATACCGAGCATAAAATTGTGTGTAATGCTGTTGCCATCTGATCTGAAATTGTTAACATTGGATATATTAGACACTACCGCCTGCTTTGCTGCGTAACCGATATACCAGTCGCGTGAATAAACTACGGTGCCCAGATTGATAATCGCATCCGTACTTGCGCCGCCGTCGCGGAGATAATTTTGATAGGCAGCATCGTTATCCGGGTCACTTACCGTTAAATTACCGGCGTCCAGTTTGGCGTTTATCACACCGGCGCTGGCGCCAACCGACCATACAATGTAATCGGAAAGCGGAAGATGGTAGGCATAACTGAGAAAACCACCAATTTCCGAAACATCTGTATTCGTATTCTGCTGGATCCAGGCTCCGAAGCCCTGTCTGTGTGCTTTTCGCCACTGAAACTCTTCACTGGTCTCGAGCTTGTGGTATGCTTCAGGTTCAACAAGCCGTATCCCCCGTCTCTTATACTTACTGCCTGCTGATATCCTGAATGCCATGTTTGTCATCAAAAATGCAGCGGTAGGGCTGTTTTCAAGGCCTGCCCACCGGTTGCGATACCCAAGTTTTACATCCACAAAATCTTCAATTCCGGAAAAGGCAGGATTAAACAGTAGCGCCGTTTGCTGGTACTGCGCAAACTGAAATTGCTTCTGGGTATAAGCCTGCGTAGCTGAAAATACCAGGATAAGAGCGATATACTTTCTTACGGCCATAGATTATTATCGCAATATAGTAATTGTTCCCTGAATTACAGGCGTATCATTTTTCAGGTTGATTACTACATAATAGGTGTCCTGGGGAAGGGTATTTCCATTCCAGGTGCCATCCCAGGGAGTGGCATAACCTACGCTTCTGAAAACCTGCTGGCCGATACGGTTATATATGTTGATCAACGCAGTAGGGAAATATCCGATATCTTCGATAATCCAGGTATCATTTTCTCCATCGTTGTTAGGAGTAAATGCGCTGGGAAATGTCACTGAAGAAATCGGATCTTTGAGGATATCAATCAGAAATACATTTTCAATTGTGTTAAGTCCGTCAGAAGCTGAAACCCTGATGCTGTAAATGTTTTGTTCGTCAATATCAAACGTAGTATTGGTTAGAAGGTCACTGCCGGAGATTGCAAAGGCTGAATTGCCTTCACTGCCTGTTCCTGCTACAAGGCTGAAGGTATGCGTGTTATCATCCGGATCCAGAGCAGTAAACGTACCCACGGTGGCTCCGACGGCAGCGCTTTCAAGCACCGTGTTATTGCTCAGCAAAATTTCTGAGGGCGGATCATTGATTTCATTTACGGTTATTTTAAATGTCTGGTTAGCGCTCTGGTTTACATCGGGACTCTGGGAGAGGCCGTCGTCGGATAAATAAATGGCAAAGTCTGCTTCGCCAAAGGTATTAGGTGCGGTCTGAAAGCTAAGATCACCTTCAGGGCTAACGAGCGGTCCGACAGAAAACACCAGGTTACCTGTAAAACTGACAGCGTCAACCGTAAATAGTACACTTTGATTCAGTTCATCAGTTCCACCCCCCGGTGAAATTCCGGTAGTCCATCCCGTTATAGTAACCAGGCCTGCATTTTCATCTACGACCTGATCGGGGCCAACTGTAAATACCGGAGGATCATTCACAGGACCTACATTGATGGTCAGCAATTGTTTTTGGCTTGTATTTTGGT
>QIDJ01000095.1 GCA_003228395.1 Flammeovirgaceae bacterium | reverse complement strand
TAACTTAACTTAACTTAACTTGACCTAACCTTAAATCCCGCAAATCACTTGCGGGATTTTTTATTCAAATCCTACGGATAAATAGTTACTTACAACTAGTTGTTTCAACTTATAAAAAATATGCCTACCTTGTGGGACTAACCAACTAAAAAGTAACCATGAAAAAAATAAGTATCAACGTATTTATGTCCGCTGCAGTGATCCTGTTTCTATCTTACTGCGGTGGAGGAAAGACTTCCTATGATGCAGAATCGGAGGATGAAACAGCTGCAGAAACCGGAATGGAGGAAGCAACTGAACGTGAATCAGCCTACTCCCATAAAACGGTGATGAGGGTGGTCCATGAAGTTGAAGACTATGCCGAATGGAATGTCGGATACCAGGAAAAATCTGATCCTGCAGCCAGAATATCGGTTTATGTTAATGTGGATAATCCCGGCGAAATAAGGGAGCATCCATCAATTGAAAACATTGCAATGCTTCCTGATATTAGTTAATGGAAAATTTGAAATCAAACAACCTCCGGATATTGCTAACGGATAATGTTCCCGAAAAGGCCCTGAATTATTGTGTTGATTTACAAAAAGCATTTCTTTTTCATTTTAAGATTACAAAAAACAGACGTACGAAAGCCGGTGATTACCGGTTTCATAAAAAAATCAATACCCACCAAATTACAGTCAATAACAGTCAAAATCCATATGCATTTCTACTAACGTATATTCATGAAGTTGCTCATCTCGTCGCATTTAAGCAATATGGAAGAACTATCAGGCCGCATGGAGCAGAATGGAAATCTACATTCAAACGCCTGATGCTGTCATTGCTTACCCCTGAAATTTTTCCCGACAATCTCCTAATGGAGTTGGCCCGCCACCTGAAAAATCCAAGCGCTTCCACCCAATCAGACCATCGGCTTGTGGAAGTCATGCGGAAATATGACCCACAATCAGAGAATAGTAACCAAACGATATTACGTGATCTGGAAACCGGTCTGAAATTCGAATTTAATAACCGGATTTTCGAAAAACTCGAAATACGGCGTAAGAGAATTGTCTGTAAGGAACAACGATCCGGAAAAAAATATCTGATACCTGAAATTGCACTTGTGGATGTGATCTGATCGCCTATAATAAAGTGCTAGTAAGTACGAATTTGCGATACGTGGATATCTTGGCAATAATACAATGAAAACAAGAAGTAATATAAATTTGGCAAGAAAACTGAATTCACATGTTTTCGTAAGGATATTTTTTTAAAAAAAAATATGAAAAATACGTTTAATTAAATCCCTTATTCTGTAACGCTTCGAATAAAGCATTTGTTTTAACATGCAATTACAATATGCTGTTATACAGTCTATTAAGACGTTATTTACAACCTATAGCAGCCTCCAAATTTATTTTCAGTTTGGAGTTGATTTATTTATTCCTTTTCACCTTTTTTGTAAAGGAGCGGGTTCCCGCTACCCTACTATCATAAAAAATAGTTAAACCAGGTCTTGACCTTCGGGTTAAGAATTTTTAACGTACTACTCAGGGAAATAATTTTTGCACCGGCAAAATTATGCAGGGGGAGAAGTCACCTTTTTGGTTAATTTTTTTAAATAAACGCGTGAAATGAGTGAACAATTAACGTCAGCAATGCAGTCAAAAGATTTCGAAGAACCTATTTTAAAGGAAAACAAAGACAGATTTGTGCTGTTTCAGATCGTGCATAACGATATCTGGGAGTATTACAAAAAGGCGGAAGCCAGTTTCTGGACTGCTGAAGAGATTGACCTGAGTCAGGATCAAATCGACTGGGAAAGGATGACCGATGATGAAAGGCATTTTATCAAGCATGTGCTGGCGTTTTTTGCTGCCAGTGATGGCATTGTAAATGAGAATCTGGCAGAAAATTTTGTTTCAGAGGTTCAATATACCGAAGCAAAGTTTTTTTATGGATTCCAGATCGCTATCGAAAACATCCATTCCGAAACCTATTCGCTGCTTATCGATACGTACGTAAAAGACCCCAAAGAAAAGGACGTGCTTTTTCATGCAATTGATACGCTTGAACTTGTAAAGAAAAAGGCAGAGTGGGCGCTAAAATGGATTGAAAATGCTTCTTTTCAGGAAAGACTTATAGCCTTTGCCGCCGTTGAAGGCATTTTCTTCTCCGGAAGTTTTTGTTCCATCTTCTGGCTAAAAAAGCGTGGCCTGATGCCCGGTCTCACCTTTTCAAATGAATTGATATCAAGAGACGAAGGTCTGCATTGCGATTTTGCATGCCTGCTGTTTAATAACCACATTGTGAATAAAATTCCATCAGAGCGGGTTACGGCGATCATAACCGAAGCGGTAACCATAGAAAAAGAATTTGTGACTGAAGCCCTGCCTGTGAAACTGATTGGAATGAATGCCGATCTGATGTGCCAGTACATTGAGTTTGTGGCTGACCGTCTGCTTATGGAACTGGGATGTCCTCCGGTATATAATTCTTCCAATCCATTTGACTTTATGGAAATGATATCGCTCCAGGGCAAGACCAATTTTTTCGAAAAAAGAGTGGGCGAATACCAGAAAGCAGGCGTCATGAACAAATCAGAAAACGACAAACATAAGTTTTCGCTTGATGAAGAATTTTAACGATAACTAATGCCATAATAATCAATTATAACTATTCCTGACCTAACCATTAAGTAACCCTGATAACCCTTTGAGCATGTATGTATTAAAAAGAGACGGACGACGAGAATCTGTAAAATTTGATAAAATTACTGCCCGGATAGAAAAGCTCTGCTACGGCCTGGACATGAAATATGTGGAGCCGCTTGAGATAGCTAAAAAGGTGATCAACGGCATTTATGATGGAGTAACCACACAGGAGCTTGACAATCTGGCTGCAGAAACGGCAGCTACGCTTACCGTAAAGCACCCCGACTATGCAAAACTTGCTGCAAGAATTGCCATCTCTAACCTTCATAAAAAAACAAGTAAATCCTTTTCGAATACGATGAAGCGGATTTACACATATGTAAATCCGGTTACGGGCGAAAATGCACCGCTTATTTCAAAAGAGGCGTACAAGGTAATCAAAGAAAATGCTGCCCTTCTGGATTCTACTATCATTTATGACAGAGATTTCGGCTACGATTATTTTGGCTACAAAACACTGGAACGCAGCTATCTGATGAAAGTAAACGGCGAAATTGTAGAACGGCCTCAACACATGCTCATGCGGGTAGCGGTTGGCATTCATATGGACGATATTGACAATGTGATTGAAACATATAACCTGCTGTCAGAAAAATGGTTTACCCATGCCACCCCTACCCTGTTTAATGCAGCTACCCCGAAGCCACAGCTTTCATCCTGCTTTCTGCTTACCATGAAGGATGACAGCATTGAAGGAATATACGATACGTTAAAACAATGTGCTAAAATATCGCAGTCTGCAGGCGGGATTGGCCTCAGCATTCATCATGTCCGTGCAAAAGGTTCTTACATTAAAGGTACCGGCGGGGTTTCCAATGGCATTGTTCCCATGCTTCGTAATTTTGACATGACTGCCCGTTATGTAGATCAGGGTGGAGGTAAAAGAAAAGGCAGCTTCGCGATTTATCTGGAACCCTGGCATGCGGATATTTTCGATTTTCTCGATCTTAAGAAAAACCACGGTAAGGAGGAACTTCGCGCCAGGGACCTGTTTTACGCACTCTGGATATCCGACTTGTTTATGAAGCGGGTTGAAAACAACGAAGACTGGTCACTTTTTTGCCCGAACGAAGCCCCAGGACTGGCGGACCTTTACGGAGATGATTTTGAAAAACTTTATACCAGGTATGAAAAGGAAGGTAAAGCGCGTAAAGTGGTCAAAGCCCAGGACCTCTGGTTTGAAATCCTGGAATCACAAATTGAAACGGGAACTCCATATATGTTGTATAAAGATGCCGCCAATAAAAAGTCCAACCAAAAAAATCTTGGCACCATCAAGTCAAGCAACCTCTGTACGGAAATCATGGAATATACTTCACCTGATGAAGTTGCTGTATGTAATCTTGCATCTATTGCACTTCCCAAATTTGTAAATAAGGACGGTGAATTTGATCATCAACGGTTATTTGAAATCACGAAAGTGGTAACCCGTAACCTCAATAAAGTAATCGATGTAAATTATTATCCGGTACCCGAAGCCCAAAAATCCAACATGCGCCACCGACCCATTGGGATTGGTATTCAAGGCCTGGCTGATACGTTTATATTACTGAAAATGCCATTCGACTCCGAAGAGGCAAAATCCCTGAATAAAGACATTTCCGAGACCATCTACTTCGGAGCCATGGAATCTTCAATGGAACTTGCCAAAGAGCACGGTTCGTATGAATCATTCAAGGGGTCGCCGGTTTCAAAAGGAATCTTCCAGTTTGATATGTGGGGTGTTACACCTGAATCCGGAAGATGGGACTGGAACAGCCTGAAGCAAAAAGTAAAAAAGAACGGGGTACGTAATTCGCTTTTGATTGCTCCCATGCCTACAGCCTCTACGTCACAAATTATGGGCAATAACGAATGTTTTGAACCCTATACTTCGAATATTTATACCAGGCGAACATTGTCAGGAGAATTTATTGTTGTAAATAAGCATTTGATGAAAGACCTGATTGCACTGGGATTATGGGGCGACACCATGAAAAACAAACTCATAGAGGCCAATGGATCCGTGCAGCATATCCCTGAAATCCCACAACATATCAAAGACATGTATAAGACCGTATGGGAAATATCTCAAAAGGCAATCATCGAAATGGCTGCTGACCGGGGGGCATATACCTGTCAGAGTCAGAGTATGAATATACATATTCAGGATCCCAATTTCGGTAAAATGACATCTATGCACTTTTATGCCTGGAAGCTTGGCCTCAAAACCGGCATGTATTACCTGCGGTCGAAAGCAGCTACCGATGCCATCAAGTTCACGGTTGACAAAAGCAAACTCGGTCAACCTGCAGAAGCCACCGTGGCTACACAGGCTGAAGGTGCGCAAATGACACAGGAGCAGAAAGTAAGCGACCTGCAATGCTCACTCGATGACCCCGATGACTGCATTGCTTGCGGAAGCTAATATGTAATACGCAAAGTGCCATTTTTTTTCACTTTTAGAATAGCAAATTATTAAAATTGTATAACTACGTGGATAACTGATAATTACATCTTTTCGTGTTAATGCATTTGGGACCTCGTTTCAAAAAAAAGGATAGAAGCGGGGATGAATAATTGTCAAACAGATGATTTTCAATAATTTGAATCCAGTGGTTTCAGCATGCTACATAAACCTGGGTGTAGGGTGACACTGCAATCACGTATCAGGTATCCATATGACAAGGCAATTCTACGGCACAGAAATATCTTCAGGATACAACAAATCGTTCTGAGATAGAACAAAATGAGGCTAAAGCCAAATAATATGGAGTTTCAGATGAACAGTTGTTTAAAAGCAACTGGAATGTTGTGTGCCTCATTGCGGAAAACAGGTAGGGCTGGCTTTTATTTAATAAACAGAAGTCAGTCCTTTGTTTTTGCTTTGCGTGTAAGTAATAAAAATACTCCGGCGGAAATAACCCCAGCAACTATATCCCTTACAATCAACGTTCCTACCGGGTCTTCAGATTTATATACGAAAATCTGAATACTCAACACCGTGATTACAAACAACACAAAAAACAGGGCAAATTTCTTATAATCCATCCATCATTCTTTACCTTGTACGATTTCCTCTACAACTTCCGGATTCAAAAGTGTCGAGGTGTCTCCGAAATCAGTTCCATCTCCTTGTGCCACTTTTCTGAGTATCCTACGCATGATTTTGCCAGACCTTGTTTTTGGCAAACCTGACACGATCTGAATTTTATCGGGCTTGGCTATGGGGCCGATTACTTTATTCACGGTTTGTTTAATTTCATTTATAAGTATCTCAGGAGACATATCTGACAATTCACAAATCGTAAATGCATAAATTCCCTGTCCTTTTATTTCGTGTGGATAGCCTACCACTGCCGACTCCACTACTCTGGGGTGCTCATTAATGGCGCTTTCAATTTCGGCTGTTCCAAAGCGGTGTCCGGAAACATTGATCACATCATCAACCCTGCCCATAATCCGGTAATAGCCCTCTTCGTCTCTGCGCACCCCGTCGCCTGTGAAATAATACCCCTTGAATATATCGAAATACGTTTGCCGGCATCTTTCATGATCGCCATAGAGCGTCCGGATAATCCCCGGCCAGGGGTACTTAATGCAGAGATTACCCTCCACACTCTTACCTCTGAGTTCATTGCCATCGTCGTCAAGAATTGCCAGTTGAATTCCCGGCAATGGCAAAGTGGCAAACGCCGGCTTAGTAGGTGTAACCCCTGCAATTGGTGAAATAAGAATGCCTCCTGTTTCCGTTTGCCACCATGTATCAACAATCGGGCAATTATTTTTTCCTATAAAATCATGATACCAGTGCCAGGCTTCTTCATTGATAGGCTCTCCAACTGTTCCAATCACGCGCAGTGACTCCAGGTTATAAGGTTCGACAGGCTCATTACCAAACGCCATGAGGGCCCTGATGGCAGTAGGCGCCGTGTAAAACTGATTGATCTTATACTTATCAACAATGGCCCAGAATCTTCCCGGATCAGGATACGTGGGGATACCTTCATACATGAGCGTTGTAGCGCCGGCAAGAAGGGGCCCGTACACGATATAGGAGTGCCCGGTGATCCACCCAACATCTGCCGTACACCAATACACATCACCCTGGTCATACTGGAATACGTTTATAAACGTGTAATACGTATAAACCATATACCCGGCACACGTGTGAACCACCCCTTTTGGCTTTCCTGTTGAACCAGATGTATATAAAATAAATAACAATTCTTCAGCGTCCATTTCTTCGGCGATATTCTCAGTCGATACTCCTTCAATGGCATCATGCCACCAAATGTCTCTTCCTTCATGCATATTCACATCCGTATTTGTTCGTTTCAGTACCACAACTGCATTTACCGAGGCACATTGCTCTAACGCTTTATCTACTACCGATTTTACATCTATTACTTTGGAACCTCTGTAGTTTCCGTCAGAGGTGAGAATTATACCGGCTTCACAGTCATTGATGCGATCAGCCAATGATTGAGCAGAAAAACCGGCAAAGACCACCGAGTGCACTGCTCCAATGCGGGCACACGCCAGCATGGCAATGGCTGTTTCCGGTACCATCGGCATATAAATAATTACCCTGTCACCTTTTTTAACTCCCAGGTTTTTAAGTGTATTGGCAAACTTGCAAACTTCCCCAAAAAGTTGCCTGTAAGTTAATATCCTGTTCGCTTCTTCCGGATCATTTGGTTCCCAGATGATAGCCGGACGGTCCCCGAGCGTAAATAGATTTCGTTCAAAAATATTCTCTGTAATATTCAGGCGTGCATTCACAAACCACTTAATATTGGGCTCGCTGAAATTCCACTCAACAACTTTATCCCAGTTTTGCTTCCAGTGAAACGACTCCGCAATTCTGGCCCAGAATTCTTCGGGTTCCAGTACACTTTTTTGATATTCATGGAGGTATCCGGTCAATGTTCTGATCTTATATGGCATAGTTATTATGGTTTAATACGGGTATCAAATTAGCTAAGAAAGCGTTAAAAAAAGAATATATTCTCGTATTTATTTGAGTAAATATTCTGAAATAATTGCTGCCAGCGCACCGATAACAGCCACTGAAAACCTTCTTATTCCAAACGCATGCTGCGGGCTGCTTTCAAAAACGATGGTCGTGGAAATATGAAGAAAACCACCGCTGACAAGGGCAACTAAAATCACAAACGTCTGATCGGTGATTAGTTGATTGCGATACGTTACATCACTTAAAAAAAGTCCCGCCGGTGAAGCAAACGCAAAAAATAACAGCAGCAAAGCGGCCTTCTGTCTGCTTTTAAGCTGGCAGGTTACAACCGACATGAGTGCATAAGCGGCAGGAATTTTGTGTAGCAGGATCCCCATCAGCAAGGTGCTGTTCTGGCTGTGGATGGCATGGTTCACCGGATTTGTAATCAACGTGCCCTCAAGAAAAGCATGTAGTGACAATGCGACCACTACCGTTAATGCCGAAAGCCGTGTATGATGGTGCTGTTTGTCTTTATGATGCAAATGGCCGTGCTCGATACCGGAAGTGAAATACTCAAGAAACTGCTGCAGGAAAAATCCTGCAAGAATAAGGACGCTGATATGGAAAGCATCGTGGCCATACGCATACAATTCCGGGATCAGGTGAACAATTGTGATCGAAAACAAATAGGAACCGGCAAATACCAGGCTCAGCCGGAAGCCAGATCCTTTTTGTTCGGGAATGAACATGTTGAGTACTCCGCCCGAAATTGCAGCCACAAACAAAATAAATGCGTTTAGCAGCATACACTTATGAATTTTTCTTCAGTACAAAAATCATTCGTTCCGACTTGTCTTTATCATAGGGATTCAACTCATAGTCTCCGAACAAATCTTCAAGATCGAGATCCGCTTTTTTAAAATACTCCAGAAATTCCACCCTGCGGATGGCTTTTACCTTTTCCTTGAAATGATATTGCCGCCCTTCGTCTTCAAACCGGATATCCTTTATGATGTAACCGTCTTTTACGTCTCTCCGGAGTTTAAATTTGATCCCTCCTGCAGTTTTAATATTCTCAGGGATCAAATGATGGATCACCTTGTAAGGATTCAGGAAGTCGATCAGTAAATGACCTTCCGGTCTTAGTGCCGTGGCGGCAACGTACACTGCCTTTTCATTTTCTTCAGAGGTATCGAAATAGCCGAAACTTGTGAAAAGGTTCACTACATATTCAAAACAGCATACATCATAGGGTTCGCGCATGTCGTGCTTAAAAAAATGAAGACTTATGTTTTCAAATTGTTTTGCAAAGGCAATATTTCGATCAGACAAGTCCAATCCGATAACGTTAAGCCCCAGTTTATTAAGATATACCGAATGCCTGCCTTTGCCACATGCCAGGTCCAGCACCTTTTCTCCATTTTTAAATCCAAAATACGCCGCAAGATTATCGATAAAAATTTTTGCTTCGTTATTATCCCGGTTTTCATAAAGGATATGATAATACGGAGTGTCAAACCACTCATTAAACCATTCCTTTTTGTTTTTGTCAGCGCTATTCATTTAGTTCCGGTATCATTCAGGATTTGTATATCGCCTGCTTCACGGGATGTAAACGTACGGATTTTGCCCGTTTTATCGGCGTAAATCAGAAAACCGCCAATTTTGGAATTTTCTTCGATCATGTGCCTGGCTTTTTCTACTCCGGCCACCATAAATGCGGTGGCATAGGCATCAGCGGTTATGCAATCGTCGGCAAAAACGGTGGCGCTTAACAAGGAATGCCTAACCGGATAACCGGTAGCAGGGTCAATGGTGTGTGAATACCTGATACCATCAACCATATAATAATTCCGGTAGTTTCCTGATGTGGCCATTGCCCGGTTTTGCAATTCCACAATGGCTGTAGCTGCCCTGCTGATTATTTCACGTGTGGGGTCTTCAATCCCGATCCGCCAGGGTTGTCCCTTACTATTTACGCCTTCACATAGTACCTCGCCGCCAATCTCAACAAAGTAGTTTTTTATTCCACGACCCGCAAGCCATTTT
>QIDJ01000204.1 GCA_003228395.1 Flammeovirgaceae bacterium | reverse complement strand
GTAATTTTACGAATCCTAACCGGCTGATGTATGACCGGCGGTATAATGAAGTTGACCGATGATTAATACCCAGTTAACAAATCCCAGAAGTATAGTTGTCATAGGCGGCTCAAACAATATTACCAAACCCGGCGGGAAGATATTAAAAAATATTATTGACGGTGGATATACGGGAAAACTTTATGTGGTGAACCGCAGGGAACATACCGTGCAGGACATTGAAAGTTTTTCTGACCCATCGCTCCTGCCGGAGGTTGACCTGGCCATTATCGCCATCAGTTCGCAATACTGCCTGCAAACAGTAAAAGTACTGGCTGAAGAAAAAAACACGAAAGCATTTATAATTATTTCAGCAGGCTTTGGGGAAGTAAACGAAGAAGGAAAAAAACTTGAAACGCAAATCGCCGGTATTGTTAACAAAACGGGTGGCTGTCTTATCGGACCCAATTGCATCGGATTACTAAATCCAGTTTATCATGGCGTTTTCACTTCCCCTATCCCGGAACTCGACCCGAAAGGGTGCGATTTTGTTTCCAGTTCGGGAGCAACCGCCGTATTTATCATGGAAGCCGGTATCCCGTTAGGGCTCCGCTTTGCCAACGTATTTTCGATCGGAAACGGCGCCCAGACATGCGTGGAAGATGTAATCCAGTATATGGATGAAACGCATGATCCTGCTGTAAGTTCATCCACCAAACTGATTTATATTGAAGATATCCGGTACCCGAAACGACTGTTAAAGCATACCTCTTCCCTGATCCGGAAAGGATGTAAAATAGCTGCGATAAAGTCGGGCTCTACCGAAGCCGGCAGCAGGGCGGCGGCATCACATACGGGCGCCATAGCAAATTCCGAAATGGCTACCCGGGCGCTGTTCCGGAAAGCAGGGATTGTTTACTGCACCAGCAGGGAAGAATTGATTTCCGCTGCTTCCGTATTTACGTATCCTGAATTAAAAGGCAAAAATATTGCCGTTATAACCCACGCCGGTGGGTCAGCCGTAATGCTTACGGATGCGTTGTCGAAAGGAGGACTGAAAGTGCCCCCTATCCAAGGAAAAGATGCTGATTAACTCCGTACCTACCTTAATCCGGGATCATCCGTGGGCAATCCGATAGATTTTTTGGCCACGGGCACCGCGGACCAACTGGGAATTATCATTGATTACTGCGAATTTAAATTTTCCAATATCGATGCCATGGTAGTTGTTTTTGGAAGCGCCGGCTTATTTGATGTTGAAAATGTGTATAAAGTATTAAATGTCAAGCTTGATATTGCCAAAAAACCCATCTATCCGGTTTTACCTTCGGTAATCAGCGCGGCGAAAGAAATCAAATATTTCCTCTCCAAAGGACGGGTAAACTTTCCTGACGAAGTGGTGCTTGGCAAAGCCCTGTGCGAAGTGTACCACACACAACCGCCAATAGCTGATCGTGAAGACCTGCCTGAAATCAACCACGACCGTTTACGGGAAATACTCGATCGGGCAACCAATGGGATTCAGCCTCCTGAAATAGTGGAACAACTGCTTTTCGAAGCGGGAATTCCTTATGCACATGCATCCATAGCATTTACTAAAGAAGAGGCCGTGGCAGCAGCCAGCAAAATTGGTTATCCTGTAGTAATGAAAGTAACCGGTATCAGTCATAAATCCGATGTTGGTGGTGTTGCATTGAATATACACACCCCCGCCGCGGTTGAATTGCATTTTGCACGGATGACACAAATCAAAGGTGCAAAATCCGTGATGATCCAGCAAATGCTGCATGGAACGGAGCTGTTTGTCGGGGCAAAATTTGAACCCAAATTCGGCCACCTGGTGCTTTGCGGGCTGGGCGGCATCTTTATCGAAGTGATAAAGGATGTAACGGTAGGGCTCTCACCCCTGAACAGAAAAGAAGTGAAACGCATGATCCGCCGGCTGAAAGGATATCCGGTCATTGAAGGCATCAGAGGACAACCGGGGGTAGATAAGGAACTGTTTAGCGACATTATCCTGCGTGTTTCAGCGCTTGTGGAAGCCGTACCCGAAATAACCGAAATGGATATTAATCCGTTATTGGGCGTGAAAGACCGGATTATTGCCGTAGATGCACGAATATTGATTGATAAGGGTTGATTACATTCTCCGAAACAATCCTTTTATCGTTTCAATATTAATTTTTTCTTTCCAGTTCTCGCCGAACGCATGATGCCACATGTGCTCAAGGCGTATGGAAATTTCTGCCATCCGGGAAACTTCCTCATCCGACCAGTCTGCCGATAGGTTTTGCGGCAAGTCGATCTGAAAACGATTCACCATGTCCTTAAACTCACGCACGCCTTCCGGGTAATAATCTCCAAGCTGGTTGAATGCAATGCAGTTTGCGAAACCATGGCGATATTCAAACACATACGAAAGCCCGTAACTCAAGGCATGGCATACCCCCACTTCCGAATAGGTAAGGCTCGATCCGCCCATAAGCGAAGCCACCATAAGTTTTTCATCGTTTTCAAATGTTTGACCTGCATTTTCTTCCAGAAAAATTTCACGGCACAATCTGAGCGCCTGATCGCCGAATGCCGTGGAATAGGCATTATTGAAAATCCCTTTTTCTGACTCAATACAATGGATGTAGCAGTCCATTCCCGTATAAAACCACTGGTTTGTAGGCACGTTGGCAATCAGGTCCGGATCCAGAAGGATCTGGTTCAGCACCGTCCACTCACATTTCAGGCCCAGCTTTTTTTCAGGGCCGGTAAGCACGGCGGTCATTGACACTTCCGCCCCGGTACCGGCAATGGTCGGCACCCCGATGGCATACACGCCCGGCTTTTTGATCAGGTTCAGCCCCTGGTACAGGCTGGAAGATCCTTCGTTTGTAACCATCAGCGATACGGCCTTGCATATGTCGAGGACGCTGCCACCGCCAATGCCTGCAATGCAGGAAGGCAGGCCTTTTTTGAGAATACTATCCCGGATGGTATCTACCTGCTCCGTAGTAGGTTCATGCGCCTGAATATCCACAAACAACAACATGTCATCCGGTTTTGAAGGAATTCGTTGTCCCAGAGGTTTATCTTCAAAATAATTATCAACTAAAAAAACAGTAAAACAGTCATTCTCTGATCTTCTTTCATCCACAATGGCGCCCAACTGGTCAAAGCCACCGCGTCCGAAAACGGTTTTCTCAACATTTTTAAAATTTTTCAACATCAGTGCAATACTTTTGAAATGGAGCGCTTCATTTTTTCGCCGAAATCTGTGGCTTCTTCCTCTGTCCAGGAAGCGCGAATTCCCAACGATATCAGTTTGCCAATCACTTTCTGTGATATGGGCAACTCAAGGTTATGATAATCCTGCGGGGCGCCCAAATGATGTATGGCCAACGGGGCAGCGCTTTTCAGGTCTTTCAGGTGGTCCCATTGGTTGATAAAATGGTACATGTTGGTGTACCAGTAATTGCACCCACCTATTCCGTCTTTGGCAAACTGACTCATCACGTTGACGGCGGTTTCGTTATCGGGCATGAAAAAATTCAGGAAGGTACCGCTGTCACCTTGCGGATCGGGCATGTGCCGGAAACTTATATCGGGTAAAGTACTGAGCAAATCTTTTATAATTTTTTTATTGCGCAGATTCAGGCGGATCACTTCAGGCAAGCGTCGCATCTGCTCGAGGCCCACGGCGGCATGAAGTTCGCTTATACGATAGTTGAATCCAATGACCGGATGGTTTTCCATCCCTCGGTTGCTGCCGATGTGATCGTGGCCATGATCGGCAAACGAATCAGCAAGTTTGTAACGCTGTTCGTCATCCGTGATAAACAGGCCCCCTTCCCCGGCAGTAGTGATCTTGAAAAAGTCAAATGAGAAAGCGCCGGTTTTACCAAATAACCCTACGGATTTGTTTTTGTAAAATGCTCCCAGGGCCTGTCCGGCATCTTCCACGAGTATCAGGTTATGGTATTCAATCACGCGCATGATCGCGTCCATATCTGCTGCCGCACCGCACATGTGCACCAACAGCACCGCTTTTGTTTTTGACGTTAGCACTTCCTTAATACCTTCGGCGCTCAGGCAGAGGGTCTCATCCACTTCGGCAAATACGGGCAATCCGCCTGCAAGCAATAAGGCTTCAATCGTGGCAATGTACGTAAATGGAGGAACGATTACCTCATCGCCATGGCCGATACCCGCGGCAGCCAACGCCGTGCTTACTGCTGTGGACCCGCTCGAAACGGCATGCGCATATCCTGCACCTGTAAACCGGCATACTTCCGATTCCAGTTCGCGGGCTTTCCAGATTCCCTGCCGCAACTCTTCATGATTATAACGGAATAAACACCCAGTATTGAGTACCTCGTTTACTCCTTCTTTTTCTTCTTTACCGAAAAATTCTGTTCCTGGCATAGCTATTTTGATTAGGGCGTAAATTTAATTTTATTATTTTAAATGGCAGGCAAAAGGCCGGGATAATGAAATGTACACCTTGTGTACACGATTTATGTGTATGTACATAATATCGATTTTGGTGCATACAGATACAATTAGTGTACATAGTATGTACACAAACTAATTGTATATACCTAAAATGTTGTTTCGTGTACATAAAAAATTGTATCTTTATACATAATTAATTCATTTGTGCATAAACATCTTTGATTGTGATTAAAATTGATCCGGGCATTCCATACAACAAACTGCCAGAACTTCCTGCTGAAATTAACTTAGAGTCAAAGTCCATTTTTAAACAGTTGGTGAGCGCCAGAGTTGCATTAGCAGAAATGAAAGGAGTAGGCGCTATCATACCAAAACAGGCCATGCTCATCAATGCGCTTACACTACGTGAAGCAAAAGACAGTTCGGAAATAGAAAATATTATTACCACTCAGGATGAATTATACATTGCTTTTACCGCACAGCAAAAAAATACAGATGTACATACTAAGGAAGTATTGAATTACCGGGAAGCATTATGGTACGGATATAATCAGATAAAGGAAAGAGGCATATTAACTGTCAATGATATAACTGGTATACAGGAAAGAATAGTTAAGAATTATGCAGGAATTCGTAAACAACCGGGTACACAATTGAAAAATACTGTAACCGGAAAGGTGATTTATTCTCCACCGGAAGGAGAACAGCTAATCCGTAATTTGTTATATAATCTGGAACAATATATTAACATGGATGGTGACGGCATTGATCCATTGATTAAAATGGCTGTAATTCATTACCAATTTGAATCCATTCACCCCTTTTATGATGGAAATGGCAGGACCGGAAGGATAATTAATATCCTTTATCTTGTGATGAAAGGGTTGTTGGAAATTCCGATATTGTATTTAAGCTCTTACATCATTAGAAATAAAAAAGATTATTACAGATTACTTTCTGGAATCAGGTATAACAACAATTGGGAAGAATGGGTTTGGTATATTCTTTACGGTATTGAAGAAACTGCCCAACAAACTATTATACTCATCAAAAAAATAAACGAATTGCTGGAAGAAACAATTGAAAAAGTTAAAGTGGATTTGCCAACTGTTTACTCCAAAGATTTAGTGGAGACAATTTTTGAGCAACCCTATTGTAAAGTTGCTTTTTTAGTCAATAAGAATATGTATGAAAGAAGAACCGCAATGAAATATCTGAGAAAACTCAAGGGTATCGGTGTACTTAAAGAAGTTAAAAGAGGAAACCAGGTGTTATTCCTTAATATCAAACTTTACCATTTACTTCAACGGGAATCAATCAAGTAGAAAGGATAAATATCCATTCCAAAATATAGTTACATTCTAACCCCGCCAGTTAAGGGTAACTTTGCAGGTTATTCAAAATCGTACACCACCAGCGGATGCCCGCCGTACCGCCGGATATAAAAATAGTTTTATATCCACTATGGCCTTTTCTGTTGTACACAATCCAGGTTTACCAAAATTTGATACAAATTGCAAAGCGTTGTACAACATTCCTTTGGTGTGGCAACACTACAGCTTATATTTTGACTAAAAAATTTGTCAATCGCGTCAATATTTCTCTATCGAAGGATCAATTTCATCAGCCCAGGCAAGGATACCGCCTTTCAGGTTATACAGATTGTCAAATCCGTTTAACTGCTGCAGATTTTCGATTGCGTCGGCGCTGCGCCGGCCACTCCGGCAATACACCACTACTTTTCTTTCAGAGGATATTTTTGCTATCTGATCCGCAATCTCTCCCAGCGGAATCAGTTCTCCGCCAATAGTGGCAATTTCACGTTCAAATTCTTCCCTGACATCAATCAACTGGAATTTTTCCTTGTTATCAATCAGATTTTTCAGATCGGCTACTGTGATTTCTTTTACCATTTTTATCTTATTTTTAATTAGCTCCATTTGAATTATTTTTCCTATTGCTTCCGTTTCGATCAGAAAGCCATCATGCCCGTATGCAGAGGGAATTTTATAGTGGATCGACTCCCTGATGTGCCTGGCTAAAACCTTCTGTTCGCTTTCCGGAATCAACACATCTCCTTCCACCGTGATAATAGTGGTGGGGACATCTAACTTTGAAAGGGCGTCTTCAATACCGCCCCGGCCCCTTCCAATATGGTGCGTATCGAGGCATTTGGATAGGTACCAGTAGCAGTGGGCATGAAACCGTTTGACCAGTTTTTCACCCTGATACTGCATATAGGAGGCGGCACTGAAATTATCCGTTCGTTCGTCATCATCGGTTTGTTGCGTATTATATGCCTCAAACGTCCGGTATGTTAATAAACCAATTCCTCTTGCCGCCTTCAGGCCGTTTGCCCCTGCACTCTCGGTGTTATCTGTAAAAGTAGCATCGGCAGTAAGCGCCATCCGTTGTGCCTCGTGAATGGCAATGCCCCAGGCCGTTTCTTTTGCTCCAGTGGCGATCAGCAACAGGTGTTCAATTTGCCATCTTTTACATAGCGCCAACTCAAGGACCTGCGATCCGCCAAATGAGCCCCCCATCAGCAATTTAACCTTGCTGATATTCAGATGTGAAGCCAGCAACAATTGTACATCCACTACATCGCGCACCGTGAATTGCGGAAAATCAAGGCCGTAAGGCTTACCCGTTGCCGGATTTATGCTCGCCGGCCCGGTAGTTCCGTAGCAGGAACCCAATACATTGGAACATACAATAAAATATTTCTCCGGATCTATCACGCATCCGTTACCAACCAGCCCCGGCCACCATGATTCAACATCTGAGTTAGCGGTCAGTGCATGGCAGATCCACACTACATTGTTCCGGGTTGCATTTAGTTTTCCGAGCGTGCTATAAGCAATATCAATATGCGGAAGCCCTTCTCCCGATTCCAGCGAAAAAGGCTTGTTGTGGGTGTATGTTTTTATTTCACTCATTTTTTACTTGCATTTATAGCCTGATCAATATCACTGATAATGTCATCGATATGCTCCAGACCCACTGAGAAGCGAATCAGTCCTTTTGTTATTCCCGCCTTTGCCAGCTCTGCATCCGTCAGCTTTGAGTGGGTTGTCGATGCCGGGTGAGTTGCAATGGTGCGGGTATCACCCAAATTGGCCGTGAGCGAGATCATTTGAAGGGCATCAAGAAATTTCATTCCCCGTTCACGACCTCCCTTAAAATCACACGAAACCAGGCCTCCCCCCTGCTTCATTTGTTTTTTTGCCAGCTCGTATTGTGGAAATGCGGGCAGGAACGGATACTTTACAACATCCACCTCCTCGTGCGATTCGAGGTATTCAGCGAGTTTTAAGGCATTTTCACTGTGTTTATCCATCCGCACGGCCAGGGTTTCAAGGCTTTTTGACAAAACCCAGGCATTGAAAGGTGAAAGACTCGGGCCCGTTCTCCGCAGAAATTCATAAGCCTTCGATATCCATTTTTCTTCACCCAATACGGCCCCGCCCATTACACGGCCCTGCCCGTCCAGGTATTTTGTAGCCGAATGAATGACGATATCAGCGCCAAACTCGATTGGTTTTTGCAGGTACGGGGTGGCAAAACAGTTATCCACGCAAAAAAGTAATCCATTGCTTTTACATAAATCAGTCGCTTTTTCGAGGTCGATTAAATCCAGCCCGGGGTTGGAGGGGGTTTCGATAAAGAGCAGCCTGGTATTTGGTTTCACGGCTTTCTTCCATTCTTCCTGTTCTGAAATATCCACCAGGGTATATTCAATGCCCCATTTAGGCAGAATATTGGTAATTATATGGAGGGAATTACCGAATAAAGACCTGGAAGCAATGAAATGATCGCCTTGTTGCAGCAATGAAGCCAGCGTAACAAATACCGCGGCCATACCCGTAGCGGTGCTTATACCCGTTTCGGCTCCTTCCATCAGGCACAGCTTTTTTACAAACTCATCGCAGGTAGGGTTGGAAAACCGGGAGTATAAATATCCCTCTTCTTCACCGGCAAACATGGCGCTCCCATGTTGTGCATCCCGGAAGACAAAACTCGAAGTGAGATACAACGGGGCAGCGTGTTCGCCGAATTGCGACCGGGCTGTCTGTGTACGGATGGCAATGGTTTCGAAGTGTTGGTTATTTTTCGATTTCATGAATCTGCTGTTTAACATTCTATCGCATTTACTCAGCAAGATTCGGTGGGACAGGAATCAGAGGCATTAAAAAAGCCCCTCCCAAACAAGCCGGAAGAGGCTTCACTATATGATTAAATAGTTTACACAATTTCACGGTCTCATCTTTCTCCTGACACGGAGTTGGAATTAGCACCTTTCCTGCGCTGCAGGGGGTTGCTAAGGTTTCACAGGGCCGAATCCCTCCACCTTTCTTGATAAGTAAATTCTAAAAGAACGAACTGCAAAGATAAAGAAAAAATAATTATCAAATCAAAACATCCCGGTGAGTTTTTGTTACTTCGTCACTCTCGTGCGCATTTACCCCGAAGAGACGCCTATGGCGCAATGCATGTGGATTTACGTTCATTACCATATAAATTCAACGTACAATAGTGTTTCCTTGTCCTGGTAATTGAAAGAGTTGCTACTAAAATAATCCTCAGGTGACCGTACAATACCGGCTTCATTCGGATTATTGTGGACATAATAAACCAGCACGCATTGCAAATGCGCGCCAGTGGTTGCCGCAGACAGGTGCGCATCGATAATATTTTTTTTAGGTTCGTTTATCTTTAATGAAAATACACATAATGAAACATCTTTGTTTTACAAAATAATATGTTCATCGTTCCAGCAATTTTTCTGTGAGTTTACTAAAATCAGGAACCACGATGTCCGGGGTTGGGAAGGCGGGAAAGAGATGCTGCCCGGGCCGTGCGATGAAAGCCGTTTTCATTCCAGCCCGGTGAGCGCCGGCCACATCCCAGCTATGGGCAGCCACCAGCATGCAGTTTTCCGTTGTGGCGTCCAGTTTATCTGCCGCCCATGCATACACACGGGTGTGCGGTTTGTATATTCCGATTTCTTCCACACTTAGCAGTTGCTCAAAAAAATTTGTAAGCCCCGCATTTTTCGTCTGTGTGGTTACACCGTTTTTTGACGAATTTGTCAGTGTTGCCATTCTGAATCCGGCTTTTTGAAGTGTATGCAACGCCGGTACCACGTCGGGGTGCGGCGAAAGATGCAATATGGGCCGGATGGCTTCCAGCGCCTCTTCTTCTGATAATACGATATCATATTTTTTTGCAGTCATCACCAGCGCAGCCACTCCGATTTCTACAAAATCCAGATACTGGCCAGTTGCAGTGGTTACGAGTGAATAGTGCAGCATAGTGGTAAACCAGAGGGGTACAAGCTCCCTTTATAATAAAGCCCGATTACTGGTAAAATTATCACTGGTTTTTTGCCAACTGCTAACTGAAAACTGCCAACTTCTTAAATTATATAACTACAAGCTTTGGATTTCCAGCTTCCCCCTTCGGCTGTGCCTAAAGTGGGCTTTCGGCTTTCTACGCTACCCGGCTTTCACCGGCTTTCCAG
>QIDJ01000318.1 GCA_003228395.1 Flammeovirgaceae bacterium | reverse complement strand
TATCAGGCTGGGAAATATTAAAGAAGGGATTATCGCGTGCCTGGCGATACTGACAGAAGAAATGAAATGATAGCTGTTTCAAAAGATCAATAATACATCATCCTGAGCAAGCCTTCCGGTTCACTCTGCCAAAAGAGCAGGTATCCAATATCAGACTACCGAAGGAATGGAGGGCAGGCGCCAGCGAAGGATCTGTTAGTGTAAACTGAGTATAAATATACAGATTCTTCCCTTCAGTCAGAATGACGATTTATATGGACAGATTCTTCCTGCCCTCCGTCGCTCATGGTAACCCCGTGGCCGGCAGGCTTCCCTCCTTCACTGCATTTGCGTCTGCACCGGGCTCCTTCTGAAAAAGCACTTATTAGGAGTCGCTTTCAGTCAGCATTTCTTTTTACTCAAATCCCAGTAGTTGGGTTCGGACTCGGTTGTTACCTGGTTCCAGTAGTCGGCGGTTACATGATGGCCATCAAGGGTACGGAGATTGCGCATGAACACGGCTATCACCGGATTAAAGATGATATCGGTTACACCTACAACCCAGGTTGGGGGAAGCATTTCCGGTTCTGGAGCCACTATGGGCTCTTCACCTTCAGCTACGGGGGGCGCGGGAACCGGTTTAGGCGGGTTTTCTTCTGTTAGCACCTCGTAGCCGTTGTGTTCCAACAGTTTTTTCAGAAATTCCATTCGTTCCCGGGAAGCCTCATTTTCGACAACCCGTATCCGTATGCCGTCAATCTCTTTTTCAATATGTTTTCCCTTATTTATAAATGGCATACCCGAGGATTTAAATACTTGAAAATAACTGATCACTAACTGCTACCATGTAATCAAATACGCCGCTTGTAAAACCGGTGATCACCAACCCCAGCACACATATCACCAGGCTTATTTTCATTGGCAGATTACTACTGAAAAACTGAATTGGTGAATCACTTTTTTCAATAAACATCACTTTAATCACGAGCAAATAATAGTACAATGATATGATGGTATTCAACACAGCAATCAAAACCAGAATGTAGTAGCCTTTTTCTGCAGCGGCAGTAAAAAGGAAAAATTTCCCAAAAAAACCTGCCACAGGCGGTATGCCTGCCAAAGAAAACATAGCCAGCATCATCACCAGACTTAATCTGGGATTTGTTCCGTAAAATCCTTTATAATCATCAATCGATTCTTTACCTGTTTCCGCTGAGATGGCTGAAGCCACACCGAAAGCGGCCAGATTTGAGAACATATAAACCAGAATGAAATATACGACGGTAGCCACACCAAAAGCGGAGTTATCAATAACGCCCAGCATGATGAATCCTGCCTGGGCGATAGATGAGAATGCCAGAAATCGCTTGATGTTACGTTGCCTGATTGCAAATAAATTACCGATCGTAATTGTAATAATAATGATGGTATAGATCAGCGTGTCCCAGATATCATTTAACGAAGCGAACACCGTGTTCAGCACAATGAGCATAATGAATACTGCTGATCCTTTTGACACCACTGACAAGTATGACGTTACATTGATAGGTGATCCTTCATATACATCGGCTGTCCACAAATGGAATGGAACAAGTGAAACTTTAAAGCTTAATCCGGTAAAAATCAGGACCAACCCAAGCACCGACAATGTACTGCCATTTATCAACTGACCTGCTTCTCCGAAATATAATGTGCCAGTGATTCCATAGATCAACGAGATTCCAAAAAGAAGGATTCCGGAAGAAAATGCTGCAAGCAGAATCAGCTTAATTCCAGCTTCAGCAGATTTGCTTTTGTAGTAATCATATGCGGCAAGTGCAGCAAGCGGGATGGTGGCAAGTTCGAGACCCAGATAAAACATCAGGAAATGACCAGAAGAAATCATATAGCCCATACCGATCAGTGTTGACAGCAACAATATCATGAATTCACCAATTCTTTTTTGTTGCTTTACCTGGCTAAACCATCCCCACGATTGCAGAAGTACGATTAGGGTTGAAAAATTCAGGATGTTTTTCATCATTATCTGGAGGCCCCCTGTTTCATACATTCCGCCAAAAATCGACCCCGATTCGGAAGGAAACAATCCTGTTATGGCCACTATGAATATCAAAAAGACAGAAAAATAGTAAAATTGTTTTCGTTGATCTGCAGCAAAGACCAGGTCGGCTATCAGGATCACCACCGTGGCAGCTACCAGTAGCAACTCGTTTCGCATCAATAATATGTCTGAAAAACTCATTTGTCTCTATATTCAATTACCAATTCGCATCTTTTCTCATTAGTTCAATCGCATTATTATCGGTTCCAGGCTCGACATGATCATATCGCTAAGCCATAACGGAGCCAGACCAATAGCAGCGATAAAAAGAAGTAATGAAATTACGGATAACTTTTCGTGCCATCTGGCATCAGTAAGATCGTTATATGACTCGTCTTTGACTCCTTCCATCAGCATTTTGGCAACAACCCTAAGTATATAAACGGCCGCCACAACAATAGATGAAACAGCGATTACCGTAATAACCCTGTAAAATGGTTCCGGATGGCTGAATGCGCCAACAAAAATGGCCAGTTCAGCCACAAAACCACTCAACCCGGGCAATCCTAGCGAAGCCAGCCCGGCGATTACATATGCCACTGACAAAAAAGGCATGACCTTCATCAGACCACGCATTTCGTTGACCATTCGTGTATGCGTCCGGCCATAGATCATCCCAATCAAAGCAAAGAATAGTGCAGTGATTAATCCGTGTGAAATCATCTGCAGCACAGCCCCGTCAAGAGCTGTTTTTGTAAGCATGAGCAATCCGAATAATATCAGTCCCACATGGCTTACCGAAGAATAGGCGTTGATATATTTAAGATCACGTTGCATAACAGCGCTAAGCGCACCGTATATAACACCTATGGCTACAAAGATCAGGAAGAAGGTAGCCATTTCACCAGCAGCCTCCGGCAGAAGATAAATAGCCACTTTAAGCACACCATACCCGCCCAGCTTCATCAATACACCGGCGTGCAACATAGACACAGCCGTTGGGGCTGACGCATGACCGTCAGGCGACCAGGTATGAAAAGGGAAAAGGGCGCTGATGACTCCAAAACCAATAAATACCATTGGGAAAAAGAATCGCTGCGCAGCTATAGGAATATTCACTTTCGAAATTTCAATAATATTGAAGGTCATAGCGCCGCCATCAGGCGCCGAGTTGAAGTATATTCCCAGAATACCGACAAGCAAAATAGCAGATGCCCCCATCAGCATTAATGTCAGCTTCATTGCTGAATATTCTTTTGGTCCGGTACCCCAGATTCCGATCAGAAGGTACATGGGTATTACAGCCAGTTCGAAGAATACGAACATGATAAACAGATCGAGGGAGATAAAAAACCCAAAGACACCTGTTGCAAGCAAAATCAACCAGAAAAAGAATTCTTTTACCAGGTCTTTCATCAGCCACGAGGCAAACACACCTGCAAAAATCACAATTCCCGTAAGTACTATCAGACCTACTGCGATGCCGTCCACTCCGATGGTGTAACTTATTTTCAATGATTCATACCAGGTGATATCCTGATAAAAAAGCACTTCTTCCATATTTCCGGCATTTCTTTCGGCCAGGTACATGTAGAGTAAAACAAATACAAGTACAAGTTGCACGGACATCCCAATAGCTGCCACCACCCTCGCATTCCTGGCATCTTTCACAAACATGATACCTGCCAGGGTGAGTATCGGAACAAGAAGCAGTATGTTTAGATTATACATAAGTATTTATTTCGGATAATAATACAAATAAACCAACGTGGCGATCAATACCCCGGTAAGAAAAACCAGTGCATATTGATGGATATTGCCTGATTGAAACTTTCTGATCCTGAATGATGCAGCAACGGTTGTGTTGCCTGTCAGGTTCATGAATCCATCTACAATATGCCTGTCAAACCAGGCTATTGACTTTGAGATCAAATTGAAGATAATTTTCTTCGTAATAAACAGGTATATTTCATCTACATAGAATTTCTCTTTAGTCACAGTATAAAATACTCCCAGCGTAGCGGCTATTTTCTGCGAACGGGTACTTTCTTTCCGGTACAGGGCGGCCGCAATAAATATACCTGTCAGCGCAATGGCAACGGATGCGATGGCGATCGTCAAGTGGAAATGCGTATCGAAAGGAATACCGTCAGTTGTAACCAGGTGGCTGAATGGCAAAAATCCTGCAAAGGCGGCTCCGAATGCAAGAATCCATAAAGGTATGGTCATCGACGCCGGAGATTCATGAATATTTTCATATGTTCTTTTCTTACCCCAGAATACGTTGAAATAAAGTCGGAACATATAGAATGCTGTCAGGCCTGCAACCAAATATTCCACCGCAAAATATAGCTTGTTTGATGCATAGGCGGCTGCAAGAATCTCATCTTTGCTGAAGAAACCTGAAAAAGGAGGAATACCTGAAATGGCCAGCGTGGCAATGAGAAACGTAATGTGCGTAGCAGGCAGATGTTTTCGTAAGCCTCCCATGTCTTTCATTTCATTGCTGTGTACGGCATGAATGATGGATCCTGCGCCAAGGAACAACAACGCTTTAAAGAAAGCATGTGTAAAAAGATGAAACATAGAAGCGGTAAATCCAAGTCCGGCTTCTCCGCTGTAACCTGAAACCCCGAGCGCCATCATCATGTAGCCTATTTGCGATATTGTAGAGTAGGCGAGTATCTTTTTTATATCGGTTTGTGTAATGGCTATCAGCGCAGCAAATAAGGAAGTAAATGCACCGATAAAAGCAATTACTTCCAATGCCTCCGGAGCTGCCAGACTGTAAACCGTAAACATTCTCGCAACCAGGTAAACACCTGCAACCACCATTGTAGCAGCATGGATAAGGGCAGATATTGGTGTGGGGCCTTCCATGGCATCCGGCAGCCAGATGTGAAATGGAAACATGGCTGATTTACCTGCACCACCCATGAATACCAGTATCATAGCCCAGGTGAGTGTGGATAAACCCAGGAAGGTACCTCCTATTGTTTGTGTTATCAGCGGCCCGTCAGGGTTGGTAATATCTGAAAAACTGAATGTGCCTGTATAATAGGAAAGCATCAGTATGCCGATCAGAAAACCAAGGTCGGCAAATCGTGTGACGATAAACGCTTTTTTTGCGGCTGCTACCGCAGAAGGTTTTTGATAGTAATGTCCGATCAGCAAGTACGAGGACAACCCGACCAATTCCCAGAAAACGTAGATCTGAATGAGGTTTGTAGCCAGCACAAGGCCCAGCATAGCAAAAGAAAACAACGACAGAAACGTAAAATACCTTGCATAACCATCATCGCCTTTCATATATCCTGTACTGTAAATATGTACCATAAAGGATACAGTAGAAATCACTACCAGCATCATCACGGATATCGGATCAATCAGGATACCCATGTCAATCACAAGTGTATCAGAAAGACGATACCATGTAAATGAAGCAGCTTCGACTGCTGTATATGATTCAGATGCATTCAGAAAGAAATACTGGATTGCAGCTAAATAGGATAAGGCGGTTGCAATACCAATAGCCCCGATCGAAATGGTTGCAGTGAGCGAGGGTTTTAGCTTACCGCTGAGAATTCCTGTAAAAAGAAATGCGGCAAAAGGAAGAATAAGTATCCAGATCGTATATTGATAATTTTCCATATCCTTTCAATCAGTACTTCATTTCAGTAACCTCATCCACATCAATGGAGCGGATGTTTCTGTATAAATTAATAAAAATGGCGATAGCCACCGCCGCCTCAGCCGCTGCAATACCAATCACAAAAAGGGTAAAAAAGTGGCCTTCAAGCCTTTCAGGATACAAATACCTGTTTATGGCAACGAAATTAATATTCACTGCATTTAGCACAAGTTCCACACTTATGAGCATGGAAATCATATTTTTCCGTGTCATAAATCCATATACGCCGATGAAAAAGATCAGTGTACTTACTATCAGGATATGCGACAAAGGGATATCTTCAATCATGATTCGGGCTTCTTTTCACGTTTTGCAATTGCAATGGCTGCGACCATAGCAGCCAGCAACAATATACTTATTACTTCAAAGGGAAGTACATACCCATATTTCCCATAACTAAGCAGTTGTGTACCTATAACAGCTACCGTAGTCTCAGGGCCATCTGCAGCTACCGGATTAAATGTATGAGCAGATATTACAGACAAGGCAATACCTGCTCCAATCAGCGATACCAGTGCCGCTATAACAAATGTCACAGGTTTTACCACCTGGAGCTTTTCACCAAGATGGCTTGTCAGGAGTATTGAAAAAATGATTAACACTACAATACCGCCCATATAAACAACTATCTGTACGGCCGCCAGAAACATATAATCGCTCACAAGATAAAAAACGGCAACTCCAATGAGTACAAACAGCAGATAAATGGCAGCCCGCAATAACTTTCGGGAGGTAACAGACATAATGGCAAAGATCAGCATCAATGCCGAGCCCATGTAAAATGTAATGGCAAATGCAGACATCAGCGTACTCCCTCCATGAGTTTTGATCCGGTTTTATTCAGCACTTTGGTTAGTTGCGACCTGTCAAAAACGGCATGTTCAAAATCCTGTGACATTTTGATGGCATCTGTCGGACAGGACAAAATACACAGGTTACAGAAGGTACACATCGATAAATGATATACAAATTTGTCGATTACCTTTTTCTTCTTGCCGTCAGGCATTTCAATTCGCTTGCTTATAATCTCGATAGAACCGTTCGGACAGGCCACTTCGCAGGCCGAACATCCGGTGCATCTATGTTCATTGCGCTCATTGTGGGTTAGTACAACTTCTCCCCGAAACATATCAAACATTTTTAGCGTTTCTCTGTTTTCAGGATATTGCTGTGTGATAATTTCTTTGGGATGAGAAATATAATGCCCGGTTACAGCCATGCCCCTGAATAGTGATTTCAGAGCCTTGAATATGCTGCTAATATATTTTATTATGGCTTTCATACGTTAAAACTGCCAACCCTTTAATACAATAAATGCCATGACCAGAATATTTACAAGATTAATAGGCAACAGATATTTCCATTCCAGCCGGAGCAACTGGTCGATACGTAAACGCGGGAATGTCCATTTAAACCACATCATCAGGAATATGAGGAAAGTGACTTTTCCGAAAAACCAGAATAACGGTGGAATAAAATCCATTACCCGGTTGAATCCTTCCCAGTTTCCGATATGAAATGGCATCCAGCCGCCCAGGAAAACCGTGGCCCCGATGCCGGCGATGATAAACATATTTACAAATTCTGCGAGGAAGAAAAAGGCAAACTTCAGGCCTGAATACTCGGTATGGAAACCGGCTGTAAGCTCTGACTCGGCTTCAGGAAGGTCAAACGGCCCCCGCGTGGTTTCAGCGGTACCTGCTATCATAAAAATAACAAAAGCTATAAGGGCAGGAATATGCCCGCGGAAAATCCACCAGCCTGCTTCCTGGCTTGCAATGATCTCTGAAAACTGCAGGCTGCCGGCCAGGACAACCACCGTGAGCAACGACAAACCTACCGAAAGTTCATAACTCACCACCTGTGCGCCACTGCGCATTGCACCGATCAGTGAATATTTGTTGTCGCTCGACCATCCGGCAATGAGAATTCCGATTACCCCAATAGAAGAAACAGCAGTCAGGTATAGAACTCCAATGTCAAAATCTAGGGCGTGCAATCCCTTGGCAAAAGGCATAGCTCCCAGAGCCAAAAAAGTAGAAAGGATAATGATAAACGGAGCAAGGTTGAAAAGGAACTTATCCGCATTTTTTGTTACAAGAGGTTCTTTAAAAATCAGTTTTACGGCGTCGGCAGCCGTCTGGGCCATACCCCATTTACCCACCCGCATCGGGCCCAGTCTCAACTGAAAAAATGCACAAATTTTTCTTTCGGCATACACCAGTATCAATCCCAACAGGGTAAATAAAATCATAAAAGCAAAAGCAATGATTACAAATTCAATTATGGTAACCATTATAGGGGATAAACCCGCGCTCAGGCTTGTATGAATCGAATCCGTTAAACTTTTGAAGTCATACATATTCTTATTGCTATCTGTCAATATCAGGTATCACAAGATCAAGGGTTGACATAATGACAACCAGATCACCAATTTTTGCTCCTTTTGCCATGTGGTCTAGCGCTGAAAGGTTTGAGAATCCCGGCGACCTGAATTTCAGCCTGTACGGACTTTTACCACCTTCGCTTATAATATACACACCAAACTCTCCTCTTGCCGTTTCAACCTTTTGGTAATACTCGCCTTTTGGGAGTTTGATAACTGCCTTGGTTTTTGCCTTATAATCACCTTCCGGAATATTATCTATTAATTGTTCAATGATCGATAGCGACTCCCACATTTCCTGAATCCGTACTTTATAACGGGCGTACGAATCGCCTTCTTCGCTGAGCGCTTCCTTAAATTCAACCTGTGAATATGCACTGTAAGGATTATGTTTTCTCACGTCGTTTGAGAATCCGGACGCCCGCCCTGAAGGCCCCGTTACACCGTATGAAATCGCGTCTTCTTTGGAAAGTATGCCAACCCCTTTGGTTCTCAATTCAAAAATGACATTACCGGTAAGCAATTGGTCATATTCGGGGAGTTTTTGCTTAAAATGCGCAACAAACGCTTTTGTGCGCTTCTGGAAATTGGGATGAATGTCAAACATCAGCCCACCCGGTACATTGTAATTCATGGTAAGGCGTGCTCCACAGGTTTCTTCGAAAATATCGATGATCATTTCACGGTCACGAAATCCGTACAAAAAAGTAGTAATGGCTCCCAGGTCCATCCCAAATACGCCCCACCAAAGCTGATGTGATGAAAGTCGTGTGAGTTCGGAAATGATCGTCCGTATTACTTTTACACGCTCCGGCATTTCCAGCTCTAAACCCTGCTCAACGGCCAGGCTTACCGCCTCGTTGTTCATGTGTGAAGAAAGGTAGTCCATCCGGTCAGTAAGGTGTACAATCTGCGTATAGGAGTCCTTTTCACACATTTTTTCGATGCTGCGATGTATGTATCCAAGGTGCGGTTCCACCTTGTGGATGATTTCGCCGTCGAGGGTCAGCAGCAGTCGCAACACACCGTGTGTGGAAGGGTGCTGAGGCCCCATATTAATTAAATATTCCTGGGATTCGAGAGGTTTGCCTGAAATTGTATTTATATGTGTTTCTGCCATTGCTGCTTAAAGTTCAATAATATTTACTTCGTCCACATAATCTTTCCGGAGGGGGTACCCCATCCAGTCGTCTTCGAGGAATATCCTTCTCAGATCGGGATGATTCCGGAAAACAATTCCAAACAGGTCAAATACTTCTCTTTCATGAAATTCGGCGGTTCGCCAGATATCAGATACTGTGTCAATTTCAGGCTTTTCACGATTTTCGATTTTTGCTTTTATGACTATACTATGACCATGTGTAGTCGATTTCAGATGATATACGACGATCATATATTCCGGCCAGTCCATACCGGTGAGGCAAAACAGGTAATCAAACAAGGTATCTTCTGATTCGCGGAGATGCAGGGCAAGATCATGGAGTCTGGCGGAGGGAATGGTTACATTCAGAAAGCCTCCGGTTTCCTCAAATTCGGTTTCCGGCGCTACGGATAATACTGTTTCTTTTAGCTGCTCCTGGTCCATCTCTTAATGTTTATTTAAAATCCTCCAAAGGCTTGCGTCGCCGGGTAATTGATTCGGCTTTTATTTTTTTCTGCAATTCCATAATACCGTGCAGAAGCGCCTCGGGCCTGGGCGGACAACCGGGCACATACACATCCACAGGAATAATATGGTCAGCTCCCTTCACTACCGAATAAGTATTGTAATAGAAAGGGCCACCGGAAATGGCACATGCACCCATGGCAATCACATATTTGGGTTCTGCCATCTGATCATAGAGCCGTTTTAATACGGGAGCCATTTTATTTACGATTGTTCCGGCGATCACGATAAGGTCTGCCTGCCGGGGTGTGGCACGGGCCACTTCGAGTCCGAATCGA
>QIDJ01000089.1 GCA_003228395.1 Flammeovirgaceae bacterium | reverse complement strand
TGCCCAGATTTTATACCGTTTCACTGGAAGATGGTACCTGTATTTTATAAGGTTACTATTCCTGATTTTGATATATTTACATTCGATCAATCATATATGTTAAGATGAAAGCTTGTAAATCTACTTTAATCACAATCGTATTATTTTCATTCGTTTTTTACCTGTCGTGTAATAATGATGATGATGGCGAACGGCTGAAAGGGCAGATCGGGGTAACTACCGTAACTACCGGCACCATTGATGCCAACCACAAATACCTGATCACCTTCAGTGGATTGACTGGCGACCTGGAATACGCCGACGGGATTGAAGTTGGCGCCAATGACAATGTCCTGATCGTGATGCCCCGTGTAGGCGAACGATTGTCATTGTACTTATCAAACATTCCGGCTGACTGTCCCGACGTATCATCTTCCAGCGCAACCGGCAATCAAATCGGGTTTAACGGAAATCCCAGCGATCCGAAGCATCCGGAAGCTCAGTACCAATCAATCTACCTTGTGCCCGTTGACGGATCGGTTGGGGAGTTGACTTTTACTATTGCCTGTAATTAACTGGATCAGGATTCTACCGGATCTGCTGATTGTCCGGCCGTCTCCGGATGTTTTTCTTTATCCACATGAATATGCAGGAAACTGTCGTATATTCTGCATTCATCCAACCGGCATGAATTGACTAACATTCCATCGTGCACACACATGTCGGGACAATCATCGCACATTTCAATCCGGCCGTCAGGTAAAATATCCGGAGCCTGAACAATTCCGATCCCGAACGCATTTATGGGATAAAATATCCTGACAGGATTTACGAGGACATACTTCAGAAACTTATACAATGCCTTCCGAACCGATTTATCAAACAATGTCATTAAAAATATTTTTTTACCTATCCTTTTTTTTGGATAGACAATGTATGTTCCATAAAACAGATGATGAAAAGTCTGGGCTATCTCCTGTGTTTTCTTTCCATAAGCGCCGAACATCTTCCCCTTATCGTTAACAATAATGTTTCCTATAAGCCATTTATAAGTTCTATGGTCAATAGTGCCTCCCAGGTAAGAACTTGCACCGTACTCAGGGAAATGATCCTTTATTTTTGCATAAACATCCTGCGCTTTAATGTGGGGTTTTTCTATTTTTTCTGTTTCGTCGGTATAACCAAGGCTGCCCGTTCTTATATCAACCTTTTTACCCCGAGCGTAATATTCCACTCCTTCAGCAACAGGCAATCCCCGATAGATAATCATCGAAATTCCATTGATCATCTTCATATTCTCAACCGCCCATTCAATAAATGACGGAACTTCAGCCAGTGATCTTTCTGTAACCGTAATTCCGAAGTGCGCATAAATACCAAACTTGTAAAGCATCTTTGCGTAATTGAGTCTCAGGTCATTCAGATCCAGCTCACTTGAAATTTCCTGTTTATTAAACTCGGGACGTATTTGGGTCGAATCTATATGAAAACTAATCCCGGTTAATCCGGATTCTTTAAATCTATTCAGCAGGGAGTCTGTTAAAGCAAGGCCGTTGGACAGAATCACGCTTTTTAATTTCAAACCGGAAATGAATTTAATTATTTCAATGATATCGGGATGAAGAATGGGTTCTCCTCCGGCTAAGGTTATATTGTCACAGTTTCTCCATTTCTTAAGAAACAGTATATCTTCCTTGATTTGATCCAGGGATTTATGCCCCTCACCCATAATTAAACGATAGCAGCCCTTGCATTTGATATTACAAACATCCGTTACCTCCACCCAGCCAATAGGGTTGTCATTCATTGACCAGGGCATCCGGTATAAATTAGATTTTTCCGGGTACATATTTTATGTTCATTTGGTTTTGATGATGCGCGTTATATTATAGAAAATTGAGTAAAGACATTATGATAAAAATCAGTTTTTTCAAAAGAAAAAATCAGGATATCCATAATTTGAACCGGTTACTTCCTCCATAACTTACCATATCATCATCGTCCACAAATAGCTGTATATGGGCAATACACACACTTTTGTGTATCTTTCGTTTGTGTAAAAGGAATATCCGGATTCAGGATGTCCTCAATTAAAGCAACAAGGTTTTTGCGGTAGGCTTCAAGAATATCATCGGATATGATGCTGTTCTTTCGCAATAGTTTCATGCCATCGCTTAGTTTGGCCAATTGATAAATGGCAGCTTTTACCTGTGCGTCCGGATTGTTTTTTCGATACAACAGGACATAGTAGTAAGCCTGGAAACCGGCTTTGTATCTGCCGTCTTCAAAATAAGGCTGAATATATGCCTCCGGGTCATCAATTGTCTGCCGGGAACTTCCGACAAACTCAACTTTGCCGCTTTTGTAATCAATGATGGTATGAACTTTCCCGTTTTCAGCATCCTGTAAATCAATACGGTCAACTAATCCACCCAGTGTAACTTCCCTGCCATCGGGTAACCGTATTCCCCCTTTTAACTTTTCCTCCAAACTGCCGATAACAAACGGCAATCGTCTCAAATCCTGATCGATTATTTTTTTTAGTAATTTTTTCAATACACTTTCCAGCAGAATATCTGAACCTGATAAGTCATGATTGGGATGAATTACCTGCTGGTCCAACAGCGCTTCTTTTACTTTTTTTGAAATATTCTCCTGTGATGCAATTGCTTTCAGGTCGTTCGTGGTAAGCGTTTTTTGTGTGTAAGGCTGATAAAGAAACTCCACCGCCTTGTGTAAAATATTTCCGAAAATTCGCTTATCAATTTTATCAGATAAAAGCTCTGTTTCGGGGATCCGGGCAACATATTGCAGGTAAAAGCGCATGTTGCAATCAATATAGGTAATCAACCGCGTGGGCGATATGATTTTACCTTCCCCATCTGAGAGTACATACCGGTTGAGTTTTTCCATTACGGACGGGGATTTATGCACAATAAGTTCTGCAGCATCGGTCTCCATATGACGGTAAGGTATGCTTACATTATTTTCAATGACCGAAAGGTTATGATTACCATCGCCAACTTTGTTCATCAGCTGCAAAATAAACCTGCTCTTTTCCCCCGACCCATCGATGGCTACCTCGGTATCGTAAAGGATATGGATCGTTTCGGCGCGCTGCAGTACCCTCTTGAAATGGTAAGCATAAATCGCTTCATGTTCTTCGAACGTCGGCAACCCAAATGCTTTCCGGGCCACAAAGGGGATGTACGAATTGCCAAATCCCGAGCGTGGCAGTTTGTTTTCATTAACTCCCAGGAGCACTACATGTTTAAAGTCCAGTGCACGGGTTTCGAGAAACCCCATCACCTGGAGCCCATCCAGTGGTTCTCCGGAAAACGGGATCTTTAATCCACGAAAACTTTCGCCAAAAAGTTGCGCCAGAAATTTAAAGTCAGGGGTAAATGATTGTTTTTGAATATTTTCAGCAAATCTTTTCAGTTGCCTGACCCCATGAAAAATAATTTCAGGCGAGGTATCGTCTTTTTCCTCACCGGAATTTTTGATATGATAAAACAGTTCTACCAGAAAGGCATTGACATTATTCAACAGTGAATCCACTGATTCATTGGCCAGAAAAATATGCTTCAACCAATGACCGTCACATTTTTGCACTATTTCATCTGCGGCTACCCATTTTAATCTTTCTTCCCTGATAAAATCAGTGATTGATTCTGAAATATCAATAAACACCGGGCTTACAAGTGTACTTTCCAGAAGTCGCAGTACCCTGGAAGACGCATACATTTTACCCGTTTTATACATTCTTGTTTCCGCATGCAAATTCAGTACTTCCAGTACAAATTGGTACAGCGAGGTATTTCTGACCGGGTATCCCATGGTGATGTTGATGGCGGGTGCGCGTATGGCATGCAATACGGGCATCAGCATGTTTTCGTCCGCCAGAATAAATGCTGTATCCCGGTTTTTAGGAAGTTGTTTGTTTTCCAGAATATGGCCTGCATACCTCGCCTGTGCAACCAACTGGGGGCATCCGGTAATAGAAATGGTTTTAGGCTGATCCAGCATGTTGGTTGTAATCCAGTGAATGTTATCAAAATTCCATTTCTTTTTATATACCCGCAGAAAATCACCTGCTTCTTCACGGTCGTCATGCATATACAGTTGGTCGCAATCCCAATACACTTCGCCAATACCCTGTTCCAGGAGCGTCTTGAATATTACCTCTTCGGAAGCCGACAGGGCATTGAACCCGGCTAACACTACTTTTTTGTAAGAGATTGTAATCCGGTTTTCCTGCAGGCCTTCAGCAAGCATCCGGTATATTTTACCGGAATAAAACAGCTGTTCCCGTTCCATCTTTTCAGCAAACAAATCATACGCCTTGTGTATCCGCTCCCAGTTTTTAACAAATCGCGTGGCCAATTCCGTATTGATATCGGAAACAAACAATTGAACAAAGCGCTGATAGGCTTTCTTCATTTCTTCATTGTCACCAAATGCCTGATCAATGTCTTCCAGGCTCTTCAACCCCTTGTACAACTTTTTGCTATCCACCAGGTACCGGTCGATTTCATCAAAATCCGACAGCAGTACCTGGCCCCAGGAATAAAATTTTTCGAACGTAAGTGTTGGCTCCAGCGACCGGTAAACCTCAAAGAGCCTGAACACCATGGAGATGTCATCACCAGGAGTATGGCCGGCGAATTTGTAAACAAACTCTTCGACACTCAGCACATCGGGGCTCCAGAACGTGCTGCCCTGAAACCGGTTTTGCAGTAACTCCATAAAATACAAACCCGCCCGCTTGGATGGAAATACAAAACACCACTGATCCAGTTCGTGAACGGTATCGCCGGGTATGGAATCGGTAATATGGGATAAAAACGATTTCATTTATTTCACTTCTACAATGCCAACCTCATTAAAATACATCAAAAACATCCGGATATTTTTGTATCCCATCTGCATCAGCAGGTCCCTGTATTCCCTTAGCTGACGATCGTGTGCCTGATCCCGTGCGCCTGATTTATAATCCACTACGATTACCTGATCCTCTTTGATCATCACACGGTCCGGCCTGCGTATTCCCCGGGGAGAAATAATGGCCCTTTCGGTAAACACGCGCCAACTGCCATCGAACCAGGAACGCACCTGCCCGTTTTCAAACAGCCTGTTGGTAATCTCAATAATACTTTTTACCTGATTTTCTGCCACTATCCCTTCAGGAACTAGCCCGGCCACAACGGATTCCAGACCAGCACGCGTTTCCAGACTTTCAAAAACCCTGTGCAGCACGATGCCTTGTTTGATTTTATCGGATTTTGTGTTATCAAACAACATAAAAAACCTGCCTGATTCAGATTTAATTGAAATCGTATCGGTCGCGCCCTTCGATTTTTGAATGTCCAGTACTTCGGCGATTTTCCCCTCCGGTTTCACTCCGGACGGTTTTTTGTCTTTATCACCCCAAACAAATACCGTTTCCATCGGATCCCATCTATTCCCGTATCCGAATGAAGGGTCTGCAAATACACCGTACATCAGGTTGTGAAGATAATTGCCTTCTGCTTCCTTTTTCGCTGACTGCGAAAACGCGTACAATCGCTGTTCGGCTCTGGTGAATGCCACGTACGTCATATTCAACCGGTCCAGAAGCCCTTCGAGGTATTCCGCCCGGTAAGCCTCTTCGAAATCGGAGTCGGCAAGCTTTTTCTCAAATGGCAACGGGAGTATTTTAAAATCCTCCTCTTCTTTCCGAAGCTTCGACGTCCAGAATATCGTACTGGTTTTTGTGCCCATCTCGAAGGAAGCAAAAGGCATAATCACTATGGGCTTTTGCAGTCCTTTGGCTTTATGCACCGTAAGTATTTCAAACGCATCGTCAATTTCGGGAGTAACTATCACCTGTTCATCCTTGCTTTCGTCCCACCATTGTAAAAATGAGGAAAGGTCATTTCGCCCCTTTGCGGACTGCTCGAGGCATATTTCGAGAAACCTTATTACAAAATTGTTGGTATGGCCGCCCATGTTGAATGTTTGGATCAGGGTTTCAACAAGTTCATACAACGGCAGCCTCAGAAATACCTTCAGATTATTCAAAAAATAGTCCGGCATGTTCTTTTTGAATAACTCATCCTGGTGGTGAATATCCGAAAACAAGGCATCCGTATTTTTGATTTCTTTATCCCCCAGCAGGTGGAAGAGATACAGCAGGTTCGCTTGAGCCAACCTGTCATCCCTGTTTTGCAGCCATCTGATTGCATTGATGAGCAATTGCACCATCGCACTGCTCTCCACTTTGAGCGACTTATCAGTAATGACCTTATAGCCATTTTGCATCAGGTATTCAGCTATATCATACCCTCGCGTCCATTTATCCACCAGTATCATAAAATCGCCAGGAGAATAGCCTAAATTCAGATTGTGCTCAACTACCTGAATCGTACGTTCTTTGGCTTTCTGCATCCAGGTAACGTCTTCTTCGTCGGAAAAGAGCCGGATTTCAATATATCCTTCCTCTTTTATGGCCGGATTTTGCTTCAGATAACGATACGTATCGGCAATGAGGGTGTCATTGGGAGGTAAATTGCTGTTTTGAGAAAGCAATCTGCTTGCCGTTTCAAAAAAAGCGTTGTTAAACAATACAATATTTTCCGCACTCCGGTAATTTTTATCCAACTCCTTTTCCTGGGTTTGGTTTTTAAACGCATGCAGGTCCTGCCTGATTCCGGAGATCAGCAATTTCATGTCCCCTCCGCGCCACCGGTAAATGGATTGTTTTACATCCCCGACAATCAGCACCTGGCCGAAATTTTCAAGTACATTGCTTACAAGGGGCAGTATATTTTGCCATTGGTACAACGATGTATCCTGGAATTCATCAATCAGTATGTGTTTAAACCGGGAGCCGATTTTCTCATAGATAATAGGTGCATCGCTGCTATCGATCACTTCATTGAGTAAAAATGCATGGTCTGACAACAAAACAAGGTTGTTATCCGCCCTGTATTCTATCAGTTTATCATCAATAAAACTCAGAATGCCATACGCATAAATATTTTTCAGCAACAAAACGGCTGCATTGTAGCTTCGGTGGTGGTTTTGGTAATATGTCAGAATATGCGATCCCATATCCTGTAAGCCCGCCTGCATTACTTCTTCGATTTTCTGAATATCGGGAGAAGATTTGGCATACGGTGACTTCTCACCGGTGATGGTTTTGATAAACGTACCTGTGAAGTCAAAATCCAATTGCAGGATTTTATTAAACGTATTTGCCCAGCTACGGCTGCCTCCGGAAAAATCTGTTGTTTGAAGCCCGTGTTGATCAATGAGGTCCAGCGCCTTTTGTGCCGATGCTTTAAGTTCGTTTTCAAATGCTGCCCTGGTTTTACTGAGTTTTTTAACGTACCCATTAAATGATTTCAGCGATACTGTTCTTTTGCCGATGCCCTTTCTGAAATTTTCTTTAAACAATTCCTGGCCAAGTTTTTTCAGGTTACGATCGATATCCCATCCTCTATCGGCGTCCATTTTGGAAAAAGCAAAGTCTTCAAGCCAGGATTTCAGCGATGTATCGTTTGGGATAGTTTCATAAAGTTTTTCAACGGCTGCATCCACCGCCCGGGCTTCATCCACATCGATGTCATACTTCATCGGCAGGTCCAGCTCACGGGCAAAACTCCTGACCACCTTGGAGAAAAAATGGTCAAGTGTGCTTACGCCAAAACGCCCGTAATTGTGCAGGATATTCAATAACGCTATGTCTGCACGGCTGCTTATTTCCATTTTTATCCCTTCATCGCTGAAATCGCTTTCGATGGCTGATCTTATTTTGGTTGGTTTGTTGAGGGATATTTGAGCCAATTCTGCGAGTATCTTTTGCTTCATTTCCTCCGTTGCCTTGTTGGTAAAGGTGATTGCAAGGATCTGACTGTACTCGTCCGGATTGCGCAACACGATTTTCAGGTAGTCTTTTACGAGCGTAAAAGTCTTGCCTGACCCTGCTGACGACCTGTAGATGGTCAGGTTTTGCAGGTTATCGGGTTTTTCCTGGTCGTAGAATAAAGGCAGCGGCAAAATGTAAGTTGGGTTAATTTTTTTATTTAGCCTGTCTATTAGATCGTTTATTCAAAGAAAAATTGAATAAATTTTGTTAATAAACCCACCCCTGCACCCCTCCGTGGAGGGGATTAATGGAATTCAATTTTTCTTAATTATCGGTTATATACAGGCTCTATTCAATTACAAAAGCAAATTAATGAAATGACAATAAAAAGGAGACGAATTGAGGCACTAATGGAAAAACGTTATTAAACTTTTTTGTTTTGTCATAAAATTAATGGAACAGGGAAGTTGTGAAACAAGACTCAGTGTAACTACAATCAACTTACAACTAATCCTGGATATTCTCTGCGTTCCTTTGCACACCATCGCAAAATTAAAATGCTGTCTGCAAACATTCAATCCAGCTAAAATAACAGTTGCACCCACTTTTATTGTTGATTAAGACAGCCAACAATTCATTTTGAATTGCATCGCCGCTGTATAACGATATTCAGAAGTAATTTTCTTAATAACTTTGCTGCATGAAAAAACAACGCGTAGTTGTAGGCTTGTCCGGAGGGGTTGACTCCAGCGTAGCTGCGTACTTGCTGAAAGAGCAGGGATACGAGGTTATCGGTATGTTTATGAAAAACTGGCACGACGAATCGGTGATCATCGACGATGAATGTCCCTGGATTGAAGACAGCAATGACGCCCTGCTGGTGGCCGAAAAGCTTGGAATCCCCTTTCAGGTGATTGATTTAAGCAAAGAATACAAGACCCGGATCGTGGACTACATGTTTGCAGAGTACGAACGCGGGCGTACACCTAACCCGGATGTGCTTTGCAACCGGGAAATCAAGTTTGACATATTTCTTAAAGCAGCATTGAAACTGAATGCTGATTTTATCGCTACCGGTCATCACTGCCGGAAAGAACACATTGAAACGGATGGCAAAACGGTTTACCGGCTGCTGGCAGGGAAAGATAAAAACAAAGATCAAAGCTATTTTTTGTGCCAGCTCAGCCAAAGTCAGCTTGCCCGGGCGTTGTTCCCAATTGGCGAACTGGAAAAGGCCAAAGTGCGTCAGATAGCAAAAAGCCTTGATCTGGTGACAGCCGACAAAAAAGATTCGCAGGGATTGTGTTTCATCGGGAAAGTTCGGTTGCCGGAGTTTTTGCAGCAACAACTCAAGCCTGTAAAAGGGAAGGTAGTCGAAGTACCTGTGGAGGCAGATAACTACAAGAACAATCCGGCCACCGGCAGGTATGAAACGATCATCACCGGAAAAGACACGCTTGCGGCGCTTACGGCCCCCTTCAGATATGAAATATCGGACGGCGAAATTGTGGGCGAGCACAACGGCGCCCACTACTATACGATCGGGCAGCGAAAAGGGCTCCATATCGGCGGCAAACCCAGGCCGTTGTTTGTGATTGCTACGGATACAAAGGAAAACATTATTTATACGGGTCAGGGTGATGACCATCCGGGATTATACCGGAAAGGGCTTTTTGTGAAAAAAACAGACATACACTGGCTGCGGGACGACCTGCAAATGGACACAGGAGAATCCAGATCGTATCTGGTGCGGATACGTTACCGGCAGGCGCTGCAGGCGGCCACCCTGTTCATGGAAAGTCCCGGTATGTATATCATTTTTGACAAGCCGCAGCGAGGTGTTACACCCGGGCAGTTTGTGGCCTGGTACGACGGGGAAGAGCTGATCGGATCAGGAGTGATTGATTTAAGCGGAAGAAAAAGGCTGGATTTTACGGTCTTGCATAAACGTCTGTGGCGGGCTTTCCAACCACAATCTGTCGGCAGACCACTTAAAGTTGGTTAAAAATACAAAAATGTCAGAATACAATTTAGCCGCCATAGCGATTTATGCGTTGTTGCCAGCAGTAGCTTCTATTGAGTTGCAGAAGTAGATTTTGTTGCAACATTTCTTACAATTTCAACAATAGGGTTTGGATTTTGGCTTTCTGTTTCGTTAGACAAATATCCAGATGCTTGATGTGAGAATATTGTTTGTGTCGCTTGAAGCAAGACAGCAGATTTAATTTCTTCATCTGCAGCATTGATAAAAGTGTCAAAAGTACTCAGACAGTTAGACTTATGTCGATTTATAGACTCATTATGTTTTTCAGCAAAATAGTTTTTTACTGTGAGTGTCAAGGCATATGTTGACATTGATATCATTAGAGCAGCTAAAATACTTGTTTCAATAATTTTTTTAATATCAGTTACACCAAACGCAATAACAAAAAAGAAT
>QIDJ01000376.1 GCA_003228395.1 Flammeovirgaceae bacterium | reverse complement strand
CCCTACGACCTGGGGTAGAGTTCTCAAACGCCATAGCCGAGAGGCGAAGGCGGTTACTTTCGTGCCTTCTGTAACTATATACTTATCTGCATCAAACTTCGTTGGTCCGGAAGTAACTTCCGAACCAGTGGGGTGGAAAACACGGTTAGGGACCAACTGGAAAATACTAGTAATTTGCTATTTTTTTATATTTCCACGCTATTTTTAACTTCAAATAACACGTACCTGTTTTTTTGAAAAGGAATTTTAAATAAAGTACAAATGAAACCACTAAAAGCAACCCGGTTTGTTATTATTTGCCTGCTAGCTTTTTCAGCCTGCACTTCTGAATCTTCCCTCGAAAGGCTGGAAAACCGAATCAACGAAGAATTCAGCAATGTGGAGGGAACGTTCGCCGTAGCTTTTAAAGACCTGACTACCGGAACCGAACTTCTCATCAACGAACACGAATCATTCCATGCCGCCAGCACCATGAAAACCCCCGTGCTGATCGAGGTACATAAACAGGCAAGTGAAGGAAGATTTAAGCTGACAGACTCCATTGAGATGAAAAATACATTTAAAAGCATCGTTGACGGGAGTCTTTACAGCCTGACGGCTGAAGATGACAGTGAAAAAGAGCTTTACAACATTACCGGAAAAAAGCGTACCATTTCTGACCTGGTGTATGAAATGATCATTGTGAGCAGCAATCTGGCCACCAATATCATCATTGAACTCGTCGGCGCTGAGAATGTAACCCAAACCATGCGTGATCTCGGCGCGCCCGATATCGAAGTGCTGCGTGGTGTGGAAGACATCAAAGCCTTCGAGCTGGGAATGAGTAATACAACCACCGCATACGACCTGATGATTATATTTGAACGGATGGCAAAAGGTGAAACGGTGAGCAAAGAAGCTTCTGAAGCCATGATCAAAATTCTGCTGGATCAGAAATTTAATACGATCATTCCGGCTAAACTGCCCGATGAAGTCAGGGTAGCGCACAAAACCGGCGCCATTACCGGCGTACACCATGATTCCGGCATTGTTTTTCTTCCCGATGGCAGAAAGTATGTGCTGGTATTATTATCAAAAGAAGTTACCGACACCGATGCGGGTACTTCCGCACAGGCAAACGTATCGCGGTATATTTATGAGTTTATGATGACAAACTAATGCTATAAGAACTTCATCTGATCCCAGAGCCGGTCAAATTCGGCAATATACGCTTCTACTATCCGGTAGTTATCTGTAACGATGATATTTTCATTATTGGATTCTGAAGCCGCACGCGTCCAGTTATAGCTGCCGGTAATTACATTCAGCCTGTCGATGATAGCAAATTTGTGGTGCATAAGGCTTTTATCCGTATCTATTTTTACCTGAATACCCACGTGTTTCAGCCTGAAAATATCGGATCCCCTGTCCATAATTTTTTCATCATCCGTTATGATGCGTGTAGCAATGCCTTTCCTGAAAACGTCGGTAATGGCTTCCGAAATCAGATTATCACTGATGGTAAACAAACAGATATCAAGCGACTTACCGGCGCCTGTTAACACTTCAATCACCCGCCCACGGATGTCATCTTTATGGCTGAAATAGGCATTGTTATGCGTCTTATTCGTATCAAAGTCTCCAAGCAGTCGGTTCACTTTCTTTAACCATTTGAAAACGAATCCGTAATTTGTTGCATCGGCCTTTTCAGAAGCAAGCCAGGTGGCATATTTTATCAGTTCAATACGTGTTTGAGCAGAAAGATATGCTTCTCTCAAGTTTTCCAGTATATCGTGGGCTTCCTCACGCGAAAGAAAAACATCTTCCAGCGAAGCATCTATTTTTTCCTTTAGCTTATCCATATATTATTTTTAAGATCCGGATAATGGCAATATACTATTTAATCAAACAATTATGTTGACCATATATTTACAAATACCCTCTTACCTTGATGGTGGCGAACATATTTAAAAATCAGGTGATTGGGATGCAACCCTGACAACGAAAAGATATCCTTAGTACAGGTTATTCGTAGATCCCGATACGTATGTTGGACAAAATATAAGCCGAATGGTCAGGAATTATATACTCATTTACCTCAGAACATTACTGAAAAACCCACTGTTTTTCCTTGTAAATATATTTGGCCTGTCTGTGGGTATTGCAGCTTGCCTTTTGTGCTATTTGCATATCAGATACGAGCTGAGTTATGATCAGTATCATTCAAATTCAGACCGAATTTACAGGATTGTAACCGGGGATGTAAAAAGCGGTGACGGATGGGTAAAGGTTTCTGCCCCGATTCCACCTAAACTGAAAGCCGAAATTCCCGAGATTGAAACATTTGCCCGGTTTGCCAGAATCACATACGATCAGAAAATCATGGTCAGGTACGAAAACAACGTTTTCAACGAAGCCAGATTTTTTATGGGAGATCCTGCGCTTCTTGATATATTCGATATTCCTCTGGTTACAGGTAAACCTGGTGAAGTATTAACGGATTTAAATTCGGTAATCATTTCCGAAACCGTTGCTGAGAAATATTTTGGCGCTGATGATCCGGTTGGGAAAATGATACGTGTGAACGCTGCATTTGATTTTGAAGTAACCGGCGTTTTTAAGTCGTTGCCCTTCAATTCACACATGGATTTCGATTTTCTGATCTCATTCCGAAACCTGGAAAGGATTTTTCCAGGAACAAGCCTGATAGCCAACTGGGGTCAGTTTAATTATTTTGCCTACCTGCTTCTCTACCCGGAATCCTCTAAATCGAATGCGGAAGCCAAGATAAATTCCATAACAGTGGACCTTGGAGATGAATCAGAATTTAAACTTGCAGAACTGGGATTACAGCCATTGCGGGATATACATTTCCAGGATAACAGGGGAAACCTGAAGCCTTCATATAACAGGAAATATTTATACATCTACACGGCTGTTGCTCTGGCTATACTTTTCATTTCTTTCATAAACTTCGTGAATTTAAGTATTGCAGGGTCAACAAAACGAGTAAAAGAAGTTGGAGTGAGAAAAGTTATAGGGGCTTATAAAAGACAGCTTGTTTATCAATTCATTTCAGAATCAGTGATCATCACAGGTATTTCAGTACTGTTTTCCATCTTTTTGATCGAAGGTGTATTGTTACCGGCAACGAATGACCTGCTGGATTCACAGATTACAACCAATTATTCACAAGCTTCATTCCTGATATCAATATCAGGCCTGATATTTTTCATCAGCATTTCCGCGGGATCGTATATTGCTTTCTTTGTTACATCATTCCAACCCATTGATGCGTTAAGAGGTTCCTTCAAAATAGGTACAAAAGGAGTGGGTTTTAAGAATCTGCTTTTAACCTTCCAATTTTCAATTTCAATCATTCTTATCCTAAGCAGTATTTTCATTTATCAACAACTGATTTTCTTAAAAAATAAGCATATCGGGCTGGATAAAGAGCAGGTATTGAACATTGCGCTTTATAACAGGGAGGCAATGGAGAAAGCGGAACTCCTGAAACAGGAATTCTCAGGTCTTTCATGGGTACAGCATGTTTCAGCAACAAGATTTGTTCCCGGCAGCGCAAACTGGAATCAGACCGTTTGGTGGGAAGGGCAGGAAGAGCCCCTGAGCATGTATCTTATAAGTGTGGATCTTGATATATTGAAAACCTTAAACTTTGAGTTGATCGAGGGCAATACCAATTTGCTTGAAAATGAACCAAAAGAAGGGGAAGTGAGGTATATTCTTAACGAATCGGCCAAAAATGTTATCGGTTGGGAGTATGCAACAGATCAACCATTCAGCGCTTTTGGGGATAGAAGAATTCAACCTGTGACAGGTGTCGTCAGGGATTTTAATTTTCAATCATTACATCACAAAGTGGGCCCTTGTGTATTAGTCGTTTACAGCCGCTTTTTACCGAGTCAGCTCCTGGTGAAGCTGCGTACTTCCGATTACCAAAAAGCGCTTGGCGTACTGGAAGCCAGATTCAATGAGGTGTTACCCGGAACCCCATTTGAATACCGGTTTCTGGATGATGAATTTGAGAAATTGTACAATGCAGAAAACAGAACAGTAAATATCATAGCCTTTCTTACGGTTGTAGCCATCATTCTTGCCCTTCTCGGCCTATATGGCTTGTTGACTTTTGCCGTACAGGAACGGACTAAAGAAATGGCGATCAGGAAAATTCTGGGGGTTTCTTTTCCGGACATCATTTTATTACTTTCCGGCAGCTACCTGAAGCTGCTTATCCTGTCCAATATAATCGCTGTTCCTGTAGTATATATTATGATAAATCAATGGTTGAACAATTTCAATTACAGAATTGATCTGAGTCTATTCGTTTTTGTCCTTACATCACTTATGATCTGGTTATTTGTTCTTATTACAATAAGCTTAAATGTAATACAGGTGGTCAGGATCGACCCGGTGAAAGGACTGCGGTTTGAGTAACACTTGCCGGTTTAACGCACCTGGCTGCCGGCACGGGGTTCCATGATTTTCAGAAAGGCCGACTTACCCTTTTCCTGTTTTGTGCGGCACGAAAACCGGCATTTTAAAACTTACTTATATTCAGCGTTAGATAACTCTAAATAGTCGATTTTAGGTGCTCCATAGATAAAAATAGAAGCGACGCTTAATAAATCTGTATTATTTATAACATAGTCCGCTATAAACATAGGCCAGATTAGCTGATTTATTTGCTTATTTCACAACCTGAAGAGACGGTAATGATCATCCTTTGATTATATCACAGTGCATCCGCACCTTAGCCTAACAATCATATAATTGCTACAAATATGTTCGGTGCTCCGCACCTCATATTAATTATGTAGAATGGCATGCTACAATACAATATTGATGGGTACGGAGTACCCGAAATATTTATAGATTACAAATCAACAAATAAACCAAGGTGCAGCGCACCGCAATATAAATCCTGCCATCTACAAAATGTAATGATATATTTTAGTGAATCGTGTATTAACAACGTATCCTCTGATTTAATAACATTAATGGAGGTGGAAAATGGTTATTAAATAGCGATTTAACAATAAGTATTGTTGATATTGGGTGCTGCATTGCACAAAACAGGAGCTTTAATGTAATACAGGTGGTCAGGATTAACCCGGTGAAGGGACTGCGGTTTGAGTAACGCTTGCCGGTTTAACGCACCTGGCTGCCGGCACGGGGTTTCATGATTTTCAAAATGGCAGATTTCCCCTTTTCATCTGATCAGGAAGATGTCCTGCCTGGGATTGTTGCATAAACTGCAGATACAATGCTTCCACAATATCCTCACGCTTGTTGAAATGTGATTTTAATTTTGGCAGGCTTACCGCTGATTCTTTGGCAATGTCTGATAAGGATACATTACTCAACCGTTTAGCATTGAAGAGCTTAAGCGAAACATTTAGTATGTCATCCTTACTTAACTCCATACGATTAAAAATTAAAATGAAAACAAATTTATAATTTAATACAAAGTAAATAAATATGAATGGGGCTAAAGCCCGGGATTTTTAATTACCATTAACCCCCTGGCTGAAGCCAGGGGCAATACTTTGGTGTGCTTTAAAGACAGTTCTGGCAATCCGAATAACAATAAGTGGGTTAGTTCTGCATTGTTGCATATTTAAACGCTGGTTTTAACAATAACCCAAATAATTTACACCATTACCGAAAAATCGCCATATTCGTTTTGGGTAACACGGTTGCGGTAGGCATGAAACAGGCTGTGTGCCATGGTATCTTCCCACGGAGCCGTAAACTCATACCCGCCTATGGATTTGATGCCTGCCACTTCGGCGGCAGTGCCAGTAAAGAATGCTGCATCGGCGCCGTTGATCTCTTCAGGTAAAATTTTCCGTTCTTTCACCGGAAAACCAAACTCCCGGGCATATTCGATGATGGTTGCACGTGTTATGCCCGGCAATATATTTCCCAGTGACGGCGTTTGTAGTTCACCGTTTTTCTCCAGGAAAAAATTCGCTCCGGGACCTTCGGCAATGTATCCTTCCGCATCAAGCAGCAAGGCCTCGTCGAATCCTTTCGATTTGGCCTCCGTAGTTGCAAGGATCGAATTGGAGTACTGACCGGTGACTTTAGCGTCAACCGGCACCGAATGCGGATTTGGCCGCTGGTACGAGGAGATCATTACGCGCACAAACTTATCCCCCAGATAGCGACCCCAGTTCCAGGCGGTAATCAATACGTGTACCTCGTCGGTAAGCGTCAGCGTCATGTTTGCCCCCAGATACACAAGCGGGCGGATATAGGCATTGGAAAGGTTATTCTTCTCCAATAGCTCATAAGAAACCTTAATCAATTCACCAACCGTGTACGGCAGGGTGATATTCATCCTTTTTGCAGAATGATGCAGGCGTTCATAATGTTCACGAGCTTTGAAAATCTGCGGCCCGGTTGGCGTATCGTATGAACGGATGCCTTCAAATACTCCGTTTCCGTAATGCAGGGTCTGGCTAAACAGGTCACCCGCCGCTTCTGCGGCCTTGATCCATTTGCCATTTAAAAAAAGTAGGGTGTGTTCGTTGTAATACATAACTGTTTTTATTCTGCTAAACTTTTTGAAAGAATGATATCGGATATAGCCGACCCGACTTCGGTTGTAGTAAAAAACTTTTCCGGGTTGAGGTCTTCGGTTACAATCCCTCTGGCGATTACTTCGGTTACTGCCTCCCTGACAGTCCGGCTCTCCTCAGCCAGCCCGAATGAATGCTCCATCATCATTGCCAGTGACAGTATCGAGGCCATGGGATTCGCCGAATTTTTACCCGCTGCCTGCGGATATGAACCATGGATAGGCTCAAATAGTGAAACGGTCTCACCCACTGACGCCGAAGGCATAAGCCCGATCGAGCCGGTGATCACCGAAGCCTCGTCCGTAATAATGTCGCCAAACATATTTTCGGTGAGTATCACATCAAATTGTGCCGGATTCAGGATCATCTGCATGGCGGCATTGTCCACAAACATAAACTCCAGTTTAATCTCCGGATAGCCTGCAGACATATCCTGTACGGTTTTACGCCACAACCGGCTGGTGGAAAGTACATTGGCTTTATCAACCAGGGTCAGCTTGCCAGTTCGTTTGCCCGCAGCTTCAAAAGCCAGCTGTGCTACACGTGTAATTTCATTTCGATTATACGTGCAAGTATCAACCGCCTCCGTATAATCATCAGTCACAAAACTTGGTTTGCCGAAATAAATACCGCCGGTTAGCTCCCGGTAAACCACAAAATCAACATTACGGATACGCGCTTCTTTTAAAGGTGATAATGAAATCAACGCATCGTAGGTAGTTACCGGCCGGATATTGGCATAAAGGCCAAGTGTCATGCGCATCCGAAGCAATCCTTCTTCCGGCCTCACGGTAGCCGACGGATTATTGTCATATTCAAGAGCGCCGATAGCACCGAACAGGATCGCGTCAGATGACCTGCAAATTTCTTCTGTACTTTCCGGAAAAGGATTTCCGGTTGAAACTATTGCTGCGGCTCCGATATCCGCATATTTCAATGTAAAATTATGGCCAAACCGCTCTTCCACAGCTTTGAGTATGCCCGATGCCTCCCTGATCACTTCAGGCCCGATGCCATCTCCCGGCAGCACTGCAATTGTTCCCTTCATCTTTCCTACGTTTCCAAAGTATAAATACTTGTTTTTTCAAATTCTCTTATCGTATCCAGGTGATCCAGCAAAAACTCAAAGTCATCCTTGCCTGTTAGCAGGCAATGCTTTTTAAACGGATTGATTTCAAATGATTCCGAAATTGACATCCCAGGCGCTTTAATCAATTGTGCCTTCAGGTCAACTTCGATTTCCATACCCGGGCTGGCCTCAATACTACTAAACAGGGTTTCTGAAAACGCCTCCGAAACCTGTACCGGCAAAAGCCCGTTATTCAGGGCATTACTTTTAAAAATGTCAGCGAAATGACTTGACACCACGACCCTGTAACCGTAATCAAACAAGGCCCAGGCGGCATGTTCGCGGCTGGAACCACATCCGAAGTTCTTCCCCGCCAGAAGTATTTTACCTGCATACGTATTATCGTTAAGCGGAAAATTCTCAATCATGTTTCCCTTGTCATCAAACCGCCAGTCTCTGAACAGGTTTTCGCCGAACCCTTCCCGCGTGGTTGCTTTTAAAAACCGCGCCGGAATGATCTGGTCGGTGTCAATATTTTCTTCCGCCAGGGGAACTACTGTCGATATCAACGTATCAAATTTTTTCATTCTTTCTACTAAATAATGTCCCTTACATCAGCTATATACCCTTTTATCGCTGTTGCGGCCGCGGTGAGCGGACTGGCCAGCATTGTCCGTGAACCGGGCCCCTGACGTCCTTCAAAGTTCCGGTTCGAAGTAGAAACACAATATTCTCCCTTTGGTATCTTATCTTCGTTCATTGCCAGGCATGCCGAACATCCGGGCTGTCGCAGTTCAAAGCCTGCCGCCTCAAGTATTTTGTCTATCCCTTCTTTCCGGGCCAGTGCCTCTACCTGCCGGGACCCCGGTACAACCAACGCAGTGATATTTGACGCTTTTTTCCTGCCTTTTACCACCTGTGCCACCTGCCGCAGGTCTTCAATCCGCCCGTTTGTGCAGGAACCGATAAACACGTAATTCACCTTTTTCCCAAGTAATGGCGTGCCGGCATCAATATGCATATAGCTAAGCGACTTGTCAAAGGAATAGGTTTCGCCGTTCAACCCATGCTCCCGGGAGGGAACCGTTTCATCAACGCCGATGCCCATACCCGGGTTGGTACCGAAGGTGATCATGGGCGCAACGTCTTCGCCATAAAAAGTAAGCTCCCGGTCGAAAACGGCATCTGCATCCGTGCGGAGGGTTTCCCAGTACGTTTTCATCTCTTCCCATGCTTTTCCCCCGGGTGCAAATTCCCTGTTTTTCATATACTCAAATGTCACCATGTCCGGTGCGATCATTCCCCCGCGTGCGCCCATTTCAATACTCATATTGCACACAGTCATCCTGCTTTCCATCGAAAGGTTTCGGATAGCCTGTCCGGAATACTCCACAAAATAGCCCGTAGCGCCACCCATTCCAATTTTTGAAATGATATATAAAATCAGGTCTTTGGCTGTAACACCGTTCTGAAGACTACCCTCGACATTTATGCGCATGGTTTTTGGTTTGCATTGAAGCAGCGTTTGCGTGGCCAGCACATGCTGCACTTCGCTGGTACCAATGCCGAAAGCAATGGTTCCGAAAGCGCCATGTGTTGAAGTGTGGCTGTCGCCGCATACAATCGTCATTCCCGGTTGAGTAATGCCAAGTTCGGGGCCGATTACATGTACGATACCCTGGTATGGGTGCCCGAGGCCGTAAAGCTCGATTCCATACGCTTTGCAATTTTCGGTGAGTGCGTTTACCTGCTTTCTTGAAAGTGCATTTTTAATGGGCAGGTGCTGATCGTATGTGGGTACATTGTGGTCAGCAGTAGCTATGGTTTGTTTTGGCCTGAATACTTGAAATCCCCTCTCTTTTAAGCCGGTAAATGCCTGCGGGCTTGTAACTTCATGAATAAAATGCCTGTCAATATAAAGCACCGTTGGTCCGTTAGTGATTTCACGTACCACATGCTGTTCCCAGACTTTATCGAATAATGTTTTGCCCATTTATTTTGAAGTTACGATACTATATGACCTGTTTACTATACCTGCTCACGGACGGGCGTCCCTGAGATTACCCCTTCTGCCAACGTGATCAATTGCTCATCCGAAATGACTTTATTGCCATCGGCAGCTTCAAGAAAACGGGCATAGATCGTTTCCAGATGATCACTGAATTGCGGAAATTCAAGTTTTTCGAGCTTAAATTTCAGTGCAGCCCGTCCGCTTCTGGCTGTGAGCACAATCGAAGTGTGGTCCACCCCCACTTCATTCGGATGCATTATTTCGTATGTGGTGCGGTTTTTAATAACACCATCCTGATGAATGCCTGAGGAGTGCGCAAACGCATTACCTCCCACAATGGCTTTGTTTGGCTGCACGGGAATGTTCATGGTGTCTGAAACCAGCTTGCTCAACGGACACAGCAATTCCGTTTTTATTTCTGTTGTATAGTTTAAATATTGATGTTTGTTCAAAATCATGACTACTTCCTCAAGCGAAGTATTGCCTGCACGTTCGCCGATCCCGTTTATGGTGCACTCCACCTGGGTGGCGCCGTTTTGTATGGCCGCTATGGTATTGGCCGTAGCCAGCCCCAGGTCGTTGTGGCAGTGGGTTGACACATGCACCCGGTCAATCCCTTCCACATGCTCGATCAGATACC
>QIDJ01000373.1 GCA_003228395.1 Flammeovirgaceae bacterium | reverse complement strand
ATACCGAAATTAAAGAGGCAAAATAGCACATCTAATCAATAAATGTAATTATTCACCCAAAAAAAATAAGTTGTTGAAGTAAATTCAACCCTTTAATACTTTTAAAACCTGCAAAACTAATAACTCATAATCACGAAAAATATTTTATAATCATCTAAAAAATCTTCACAACGTTACAAATATCACCATGCAGAGTGATTCCTCTAATAATTTAACAATTGAACAAGTTTTAAATTGTAGGCTCATTCAAAAAATCAATTTTTCAAAGTTGACTGAAGGATTAAGCATAGGTGCGGCCTGCTCAACAAAAACCTCCGTGGGTAAATTGAGATTATGCAGGCTTATTTGTTACGTTTAAGTTATTTCCATAGCAGCCATCACTTCATGTGCTTCCTCAATGCGCACAATCTCATCAATGGTGAGGATAAGCTTGTTTTTTATTTCCTTCATTTTGCAGCGTTGTGGACTTTGCTGAATGAACGCTAAAATACGCCCAAATACGTCAGAGTTAAAATAAACTTCATTATCAGGTGAAACAAAATAACATTTCATGGATTCATTCTTCAAAACCACTTTTTCAAAACCAAGTGTTTGTGCTTTCCATCTCAGCCGTGTCGTTTCAATCAGCGCTTCAACAGGTTCAGGGACAGGCCCGAACCGGTCGGTAATATTGTTTCGGAAGGTAGTCAGCGATGCTTCATCTTCAATATTGTCAAGTTCGTTATAAAGATGCAGTCGCTCTGAAATATTGCTTATATAATCTTCGGGGATGAGAATTTCAAGGTCAGTTTCGATCGTGCAATCACGCACAATTTGTTTCACCACATTGGTCAGATCTGTCGTAAATAAGTCTTTAAACTCCGTTTCTTTCAATTCCTGCACGGCGTCGTCCAGAATTTTGTGGTACATATCAAAGCCCAGGTCGTTTATAAACCCGCTTTGCTCCGAGCCAAGCAGGTTGCCGGCGCCCCGGATATCGAGGTCGCGCATGGCGACCTTAAATCCATCACCAAGTTCAGAAAATTCTTCCAACGCCCGTAGCCGTTTACGCGAATCAGCGGAAATGTGGATGAGTGGAGGTGTGAGCAGATAGCAAAATGCTTTGCGGTTTGACCGGCCCACCCTGCCTCTCATCTGATGCAGGTCAGAAAGTCCGAACATATGCGCGTGATTTATGATTATGGTATTTGCGTTGGGAATGTCCAGCCCGGATTCAATAATGTTGGTGGAAACAAGAATATCATATCCGCCTTCGATAAACCGGATCATGGTTTTTTCAAGCCGGTGACCTTCCATTTGCCCATGGGCCACGGCTATACGGGCATCGGGCACCAACTTAAATACGATATTGGCAACTTCTTCTATATCACGAATATGGTTGTGTACGAAAAACACCTGTCCACCCCGCTTCAACTCAAAACTTATCACATCACGTATAAGCGCCTGGTTAAACGTGTGTGTTTCTGTGGTTACCGGCTGCCTGTTTGGCGGTGCCGTGGATATTGTGCTCAGGTCACGCGCTCCCATTAACGAAAAATGCAGGGTACGCGGAATGGGTGTAGCGGTTAATGTAAGCACATCCACATTCACTTTCATTTCCTTGAGCCGTTCTTTCACCTTTACACCAAATTTTTGTTCTTCGTCAATTACCAGCAGCCCGAGGTTTTTGAATTTCACATCTTTGTTTACAATCCGGTGGGTGCCAATCAGGATATCCACAGTCCGGTTTTCGACTCCGGTCAGTATTTCTTTGACTTCTTTTGCAGACTTAAAACGGTTAACGTACGCCACTTTTACAGGAAACTCTTTAAGTCTTTCACCGAATGTATGGAAATGCTGCATGGCCAGAATAGTGGTGGGCACAAGTACCGCTACTTGTTTACCTTCGGCTATCGCTTTAAATGCCGCGCGAATGGCAACCTCTGTTTTCCCGAAACCAACATCACCGCATACCAGGCGGTCCATTGGGTGGGGTTGTTCCATATCTGCCTTTACATCCTCTGTGGCTTTGGCCTGGTCTAATGTGTCTTCATAAATAAAAGAGGCTTCCAACTCGGCCTGCAGAAAACTATCGGGCGAATATGCGTAACCCGGAGCGCTTTTGCGTTTTGCATACAGCCGGATCAGGTCGGCGGCAATGTCAATGACTTTTCTTTTTACACGCTTTTTTTTGTTTTCCCATTCCTGCGACCCTAACTTATTGATGGCTGGAGGTACGCCTTCCCGTCCCGAATATTTTGAAATTTTATGAAGCGAATGGAGGCTTACATACAGCAGGTCGTCATCACGGTAGATCAGACGGATGGCTTCCTGTTTTTTACCGCTAACATCCACTTTTTCCAGGCCGGCAAACCGGCCGATGCCGTGGTCGATGTGTGTGACGTAATCGCCGGGGTGGAGTGTCTGAAGCTCCTTAAGTGTGAGGGCTTTCGATTTGGTGTGTTTTTTCCGAAGCTTATAACGGTGAAACCGCTCAAAAATCTCGTGGTCTGTATAGCAGGCAATCTTTTCACTATGGTCGATAAACCCTTTTCTCAGGCCGACATTAAGTTCCTGGTACGTAACAAACGGGTCAATTTCATCAAATATTTCGCGAAAACGCATTAACTGCCTGATTTGCTCGGCCACAAGAAATATCGAAATACCGGTAGTCTGCTTTTCGTCAAAATCTTGTGTAAGTAACTCAAAATTCTTATTAAAGGCTGGCTGGCTGGAAGCATTGAATGTAAATGAATCGTCCGCTTTAAGATGAAACTGATTACCGAATTCGATGCGTACAAGGTTGTTAAGTTTTGCAGAAAATGAGTCGCCATTTTCAAAAATGGATTCAGGTTTCAGGATCACTTGTGCACCGCCGCTTTTTTCGAGGATCAGATCAAACTGCGCGGTAGCTTTTTCAAAATGCAAATCCAGGTGATCAAGCAGGTGCCGGTAATCCCTGAACCAGATTTTGGTGTTGTTTGGAAGAAAGTCAACAAATGATTGCCGTGATTCTTTGATAAGACGGGTTTGTACGTTGGGAATGATGTTTATCTGGCGAAGATTTTCGACGGAAAGTTGTGAAGCCGGATCGAAGGTACGGATACGCTCGATTTCATCGCCGAAAAGCTCCAGCCGGTAAGGCAGCTCGTTGGCAAATGAAAACACATCAATGATTCCTCCCCTGACGGCAAACTGACCCGCTTCATAAACAAAGTCTGTTTGCTCAAAGTCGTATGTAATCAGCAATTCGGTAAGAAAAGCGATATCCACTTTTTCACCGGTTTTTGCCGTAAATGTGTTTTCTCTCAAACTTCTTTTATTGATCACCTTTTCTGTTAGGGCTTCAGGATAGGTTACAATCAGTTCTCCGGTGGAGGCTTTATTGTTGATGCGGTTGAGAATCTCGGCCCGCATCAGGATGTTGGCATTATCCGTTTCTTCGAAGGTGTAAGGTTTTTTGTAGGAGGATGGGAAAAATAGCACCTCCTTATCAGGGAGGAGGTTTTGAAGATCGTTATGAAAATAGGCCGCCTCTTCTTTGTCATACATAATGAAGAGAAAAGTCTGGTGATTTAACTGGTACAGCGTCGCGGCAATTACCGCATCGAGGCTGCCGGAAAGACCTTTGAATGCCACGCACCGGCTTTCATTCGGTTTAATCCGTTCTGCAAGCGTTTGTACAAAACCGCTTTCTTTATAGATATTTATAAAGTCCTTTATTTTCACGTTTACCTGTTGCCGAAAAAAGCAGGTTGCAAAAGTAAGGAATCAGTGAATTATAATTGCGGATTGGGAGTAGCTATGTTAATCTTCAGCGTAATTCATCCGGTTATTTAATGTGATTGCCGGAGAGGATATTTTTATTTCGAAATGCAAATTGATGTTTACGATAAATTTATTAATTCAGGAAAAATAAATAATATTGAGGTATGAGAATAATTAACAATAAAACAGCATTGCTGGCTGTGATCGTTGTACTGGTACTATCATACTGCTCCACCAAAACAAGCGAACAGGCCAAAGAAGCAAACGAAAGTGCAGAAAAAATTCAGCAACAAGTTACGCTTTACGGAAGCAATTCGTGCGATCATTGTACGGTATTCCGGGCCGGACTTGATTCGGCAGGTGTAACGTATGCGTTTTATGACGTGGAGCAAAACGAAACCTATGCCAACGAAATGTTAGCGAAAGTACATTCGGTTAACTATTATGACTATATCCAGTTTCCGGTTGTTGTTGTAGGCGAAAATGTTTTTATTAATCCGCCGCTCGATAAGGTGCTTGCCCTTTTGAAGTAAGATTGTGGTTAGCCCCTTATGTAACGCCTGGAACTGTAGTGTTCCTGAACAATACTACCACCCCCTGAATTTCGGCGGCGTAATTCCATTTAATATCAGATACACAATAAATTGTGCCCGGTGATGGGTGGTATAGTCTTTAAAATTTCCGATACCCTGCTTTTGTATCCAATTATATGAGCCAGATCTTTTTTGCAAAAACCCGCATTAATTATTCAATCATGTAACAAAAATATGGAAAATTACCAATACGGTAACTGGCGTTTGATAATTTTTCTTAATGAAAAAATATGTGGGCATTTTTTCAACTGAGAAGAACTCAATGATAGATTACAGTGAAAATAACAGGATTTTATTTCATTTCTTGCTGGTATTAAAGAAATTAGCAGGTCACAATCATCGGTAAATAAAATAATATGGGATATTTAGCGCTCGTTCTGGTACTTGTTCTTTTTGTGCTGGCCATCATTTCACCCATCATTTTTCCTAATTCAAAGACCAGTAAGCACGAAAAAGACTGGGATGTGTAGGTAACCACCGTTGTCCGGAAGTATTTATTGCCCGTAAGAAAATCAGTTTCCGGCTCACAGAGTCTGGCTATGACGCGGACGGCGAAGATCCTGCTCCGTAACATAACTAAAAAAGAGAAGCAAGGCTTGCTGTAATGATAAGCAGTTATTTATTCAAATATTTTTCAATTTCATTGAAGGAATTAGTTCGATATAAAATTTTTCCATTCTTCATGATTGCCATCTATTGATATTCCGATTACCTCTATGTCTCTGCTTTCTAACCACCCCAATTTATTAGCTATTAATTTATGTTGCTCAATGCAAGGAGGACAGGCGATGAACCAAAAGTCAATTAAGATTTTCTTTCCTTTTTCAGGTCTTATAATAGTTAGATTTTTCTCAGTATCATAGAACTGAAACTTTGACAAATCAACTTTATCATCTGTCAGTATCTTTTCTATCTTATTAAAAGGATTTAGAAGATGATTTTTTATTACATCCTCTTGATTTACGAGAAGATCAAATACTTTTCTAAGCTCCTTCTTATCACTTATATTTCTAGAGAATAATTGATTTGCTATCTCTACCGAAAAAGGGCTGTCAATATTCTTTTTAAGCTCATTCAACAAAAAATCATTAATTTCGATTATTTCCTGCTTCTTTCCCGTGTTACATCCAAAAGCAAATGTAATGAAGGTAAAAAATATGAATATGATTCTCATGAATGCAAATAATTGAATTCAAATTCTTGCCTGGAAGGTGTACAGGTCATAATAGCGGCCTTTGCGCTCGATCAGGTCATCGTGCGTCCCTCTTTCCACGATCCGTCCGTTTTCTATTACCAATATCTGATCCGCCTTCCGAATCGTACTCAGCCTGTGGGCGATCACCAGCGTGGTGCGGCCTTTCATCAGGTGACTCAGGCTTTCCTGGATATATGCCTCACTTTCGGTATCCAGGTTTGAGGTGGCCTCATCAAGCAGCAGGATTGCCGGATCAGACAGTATGGCGCGTGCGATGGCCACACGCTGGCGCTGCCCGCCGGAGAGCTTTACGCCGCGCTCACCAATCAGTGTATCGAGCCCGTCTTCGAACCGGTCGGTAAATTCTTTTACATGGGCGGATTCGACCGCATGCAGCAACTGTTCTACCGTTGCACCGGGCCGGGGAAACAGGATGTTTTCCCGGATGGTCCCTTCGAACAGAAAATCGTCCTGCAATACTACGCCCAGATTACTTCGGTAGCTGTCCAGCGTCACTTTTGATAAATCTACTCCATCAATAGTTATGGATCCGGAGTCGGGGACCAGAAACGATGCGGTTAATCCGGCGATGGTGGACTTACCGGACCCTGAACTTCCTACAAGCGCGGTAACGGATCCGGGTGGAGCCTGAAAGTTTACATCATGCAGCACGTGCTTGCCATTATCGTAGGCAAAGGACACATTCGCAAAGGAAAGATCACCTTTAATTTCTTTCAAAACGATCGTTCGTTCGTCTGCTTGGCTTTCTGCGGGCATGTTCATAATCTCCTCGGTACGATCCAGCCCGGCAAAGGCTTCGGTGATCTGGCTGCCGATGTTGCTCATCTGCACAATAGGGGCTATGAGGAAACCCAGATACAGTGTGAACGCAAAGAAATCGCCAATGGTAAGTGCTCCCTGCATGATCATGTATCCTCCGATACCCATAATGCCTACACTGGCAAGTCCCAGCAGTAACGTGGATGCGCTGGTAACAAGACTGGTGGTGGTCAATGATTTTTTTACATTTTCAAACAGGCGTTCAACCCCTTTTTCAAACGTTTTAATTTCCTGTTCTTCCGCATTAAATCCTTTGATCACCCTGATCCCGTTAAGTGATTCGGTAAGCCGGCCGGTTACTTCCGCATTGATCTCGCCTCTTTTTCTGAAAATGGGCCGGATGATAGAGAATGCTTTCAGTGAAATCAGGCCGAAAACGATGAGGGGAACCATCACATACAATGTCATTTGCGGACTGATCCGGATGAGAAGCACAAAAGCCACCACCGAGGTAAGCACTCCGCCAAATAGTTGTACCAGACCCGTACCCACCAGGTTGCGGACGCCTTCCACATCTGTCATGATGCGCGAAACCAGTTCACCGCTTTTGGAATTATCGAAAAATTTAATCGGTAGTTGAATGATATGCTGCTGTACACTTGATCGTAGCCGGGCGATGAGGTGCTGGGCTTCCACGCTAAGCAGTTTGGTGAGTATATACGAAGTGGATGACTGAATAACCAGCGCTGCCGAAACGGCGATGAGCAACATTTTTAGCATTTCCATGTCACTATTGCCTATTACATCATCGATAAGGATCTTGCTGGCGCCCGGCAGCACGAGGCCGGCGAGGCGGTTGATGATGATCAGCACGAGGCCAAGCAGCAGCAGTTTTCTACGCGGCCAGATGATGGTTTTAAATACCCGGCCTATGGTAATTCTTTTTTTGGGATTGTCTTTCTGTTCCGCCATGAAAGGTTGGTTATAGGTGAACCGGTAAAGTTAGTGTATAAGGGGTCAAATATCGGAATAATGTTTAAAATGGAGCATGTTGCAATCTTTGCATAAATCCCAAATAATTACCTGTTTTGCGCTCATTTTGCTATATTTAATTAAAGCAAAGGTGTATGTCAATGTTGGAGCATGAGATCAAATATTTTCAAAAAGCACAAGACGAACTTCAATCGAAATATCCGGAAGGGGGATTTGCTGTAATAAAAAATGAAGAACTGCTTGGCGTATGGGCAAATCGAAACGATGCCATCAAACAGGGCCGGTTATTGAAGTTATTATTGTTCCTCCACAACCGGTTACAGAACAACTAAAGAAAAAGGGCAAATCAGTACCATTTCAAAAAGAAACTGCATTAATTGATACAGGAGCATCCAGTACTTGTATATCTCAATCATTAGTTGATCATATTGGATTGATACCTTTTGATGTTCAAAAAGTGCATACCGCAGGCGGAGAAACTCAGCAATTATTATATGATGTAGGAGTAGTTTTACCCATTACCCAACCTAATGTAAATAAGTGTTCAACCCCTCTGTGCTGATTTAAGCGGGCAGCCATTTCAAGTACTAATTGGTAGAGATGTTCTGTCAAGGTGTTCGTTGTTTTATAATGGACCGGATAATTCTTTCTCCTTGCATTTTTAAATATACATGTATATTCTATTAATCTGAAACAGATTTTCTTACTGCACATTCAGCAAGCCTCTTCTTTCGAGCAGGGGCTCAATTTCGGGTTCGCGGCCGCGAAATTCCAGATAGAGTTCCATTCCGGGTCTGGAACCTCCCTGGCTCAGCAAATGCCTGTATTTACGCGCCGTTTCCGGATCGAACAGGCTGGTTTCCTTAAACGCCTGAAAAGCGTCGGCGTCCAGTACTTCCGACCACATATAACTATAATAGCCGGCCGAATAACTGGGGTCTCCTCCGAATATATGATTGAAATACGTGCTTCGATACCGGGGTAAGATTTCATCAATCAGCCCGATGCGCTCCATTTCCTTATTTTCAAAGGCGGTGGCATCCTGCCGTGTTGTATCAGTTAGTGTATGCCAGGCCAGGTCCAGATAGGAGGCAGCCATGTATTCAACCGTAGCAAATCCCTGATTGAAGGTACCGGCTGCTTTGAGTTTGCCGATCATTTCTTCCGGGATCACCTCCCCGGTTTGGTAATGTTTGGCATACAAATTCAATACCTCCGGTTCGCTCATCCAGTTTTCCATCACCTGCGAGGGAAATTCCACGAAATCGCGGGGTACGCTGGTGCCTGAAAGCGATTCGTAAACTACGTCTGAAAGCAATCCATGTAATGCATGGCCAAATTCATGGAATAGCGTTTGTGCCTCGGTGAAGGAAAGCAACGAAGGGGTGTCATCTGTAGGAGGCGGGAAATTAAAGTTGTTGGTTACAATGGGAGTAATTTCACCATCGAGTTTTGACTGTGAGCGAAGGGAATTCATCCATGCGCCGCCCCGTTTGCTTTCGCGTGCAAAAAAGTCCATGTAAATGACACCCAAATGCGACCCGTCAGCCTCTTTTACTTCGAAAACCTGCTGATCCGGATGCCACACAGGCATATCGGTAAGTTCCGTAAAAGTCAGCCCAAACAATTTGGTGGCAAGCATGAAAGCGCCTTCACGCACGGCGGTGAATTCAAAATAGGGCCGCAGGGCATCTTCATCCAGGTCGTAACGTGCTTTACGCACTTTTTCCACATAATACCGCCAGTCCCAACCCATCAGGTCTCCTTCTACCCCCTCTTCATGCATCATTTGCTGAAGCGCATCTCTTTCTGATTTCGAAACACGTAAGGCAGGAGCCCATACTTTGTCGAGCAAGGCGTACACCCGTTCGGGGTTTTCGGCCATGTTGTCCGACAGGATGTAATGGGCATGTGATTCGTATCCCATCAGTTGTGCACGTTCAATCCGCAGGGCAGCCATTTCGGATAGGATTGCTTTGTTGTCGTGTTCGTTGTTATTATCTCCCCGCTTTGCGTAACCCATAAAAAGCTGTTTGCGAAATTCACGATTTGGCGAATACTGCAGGAAGGGGTTTATACTCGGGCGCGCCAGTGTAAATAGCCAGCTACCAGCGTGGCCTTCCTTTTCTGCTGTCTTTGCCGCCACTGCTGCCAGGCTTTCGGGCAGATTACCCAGGTCTTCACGGGTTGATACTACGAGCTTGAAGTCGTTGGTTTCAGCCAGCAGGTTCTGGCCAAATTGCTGGGCCAGCTCCGCCAGCCGGCTGTTTATTTCACGCAGCCGCTTTTGGGAATTTTCATCGAGATTTACGCCTGCCCGCACAAACCCCTTGTGTGTTTCTTCAAGCAACCGGCGTTGTTCGGCAGTCAGGTCCAGTGCATCCTGCTGATCATATATGGTTTTTACCCGGGCAAACAGCTCCTTATTCAGGCTGATGTCATCCCGGTGCGCCGACAACTCCGGAGCCATGATCTTTGCTATTTCCCGGATAGAGTCATTGGAGTGCGCCGAGTTGATGGCGAAAAAAACCCGGGATACTTTACTCAGGTCTTTACCACTTCTTTCCAGCGCTTCGATAGTATTTTCAAATGTCGGGAGTGAAGTTTCATTGGTAATGTCTGAAATTTCGGATTTGTGGGTGGCTATGGCCGTACGAAAGGCAGGCAGATAATCTTTATCGCCGATCAGGTCTAAGGGAGGTACTCCGAACGGTGTAATCCATTCCGCCAGCAACGGATTTTCATCGTTTTCCGGCAAGGTTTCATTTTGTGGCTGACAACCGGCGATGGCCAGACCGGCGGCCAGAATAACAGAAGTATATATATTCATCATGATTCAGGAATTTTTGTAATTGTATGTACAATATTACTACGTGAAGCTTAGAAATAGGTGATATACCTTTTCGTTTTTGTAAGCAACTGTCAGTAATTCTGTTTCCCGATATTTAATGCCTTCCACAGGGGTTGTTGCAATCTTTAAAAATTATATAATTAATTAT
>QIDJ01000379.1 GCA_003228395.1 Flammeovirgaceae bacterium | reverse complement strand
CTTTCAAACATCAATGGCACCCGTCGTGTTTATACGGTTGTCGGATACATTTGTGAAACCGATACCCTGGGCTGGGACCGTAAACTTGATGAAGTGCGTGAAGGCGATATACTGGCAATACGGAATGCCGGGGCCTACGGCTATTCAATGGCCTCCAACTATAATTCAAGGCTGCGGCCTGCCGAAGTGCTGATCTATGACGGGAAAGCACACCTGATCAGGAAACGGGAAACCTTTGATGACCTGTTGCGGAACCAGGTTGAAGCCAATTTCTGATCGATCGCTGATTTAAAATAAGGTCAGATTGCCTCCCCTGCGTAATTTATTACGGTTCAGGATGGGAAGTTGCCGGCCTTCAAAGTATTTTTCTTTTGATGCCTGAAAGAGCCAGGCGATTATCGCTGCGTAATTCCCTTCGCCTGTCAACCGCCTGCCCCACATGGTATCATTTACTTTTCCGCCATGCAGCGATTCAATCTGCTTCCAAACCTTATATGTTTTATCCGGATAATTTTTTACCAGCCAGTTTTTAAATATGGCTCCGATCGAACCGTTTAACCTGACCACTTCGTAGGCGCACCCAGGCGCTCCGTTATCTGCTGCCCGTTTCAAAATCGATACCGGCGCTGAAGCCCCAATACTGATGGGAGTTGCGTGCATAACAATATGCACAACCGTGCTCACAACCCTGATAAGGATTTATTGATAATCCTTCGCCACAAAGATCAGGACTGTTGAATTTAATTGGAACCAATAGCAGTTCATTTAAGTTATTTACGCATTCAAGCATTTGCGCATTTAATCATTTTCACCTAAATGAAACTAGCTTATTATATTATTGTTAACAAACATGTTTTAAACCTATTATTTGTACATATGCATTATTGAAAATAAATCAGATATGGGATATAGAGAAAAATTTATTTTAGCATCGGTTTTGATCCTTGTTGCCATTGGCGTCAGCTCAATAGTATGGCAACCCGTGTTGTGGTCACTGATATTTTTTCTGCCGGTCATCCTGCTTGGTGTATCGGATATGTTACAACGAAATCATGCGATTAAAAGCAATTTTCCGGTGATAGGTCACGGGCGGTTTTTGCTCGAGAGTATCCGGCCTGAGATCATGCAGTATTTTGTTGAAACAGATACGGAAGGGAAGCCGTTTAACCGCATATTCAGGTCGCTTGTTTATCAACGGGCCAAAAATGTAAACGACACAACTCCCTTCGGCACACAGATGGACGTGTACCAGGCGGGTTATGAATGGATGGATCATTCGATGTATCCGAAATTAGCGGAATTATCCGGCGAGCTCCCCCGTATTCACGTCGGAGGTCCTGATTGTAAAAAGCCCTACTCTGCAAGCCTGTTAAATATTTCAGCTATGAGTTTTGGCTCTTTGAGCAAAAACGCCATCATGGCGCTCAATAAAGGCGCCCGGCTGGGAGGATTTGCACATAATACCGGTGAAGGCAGCATGAGCCCTTACCATCTCAGGCATGGTGGCGACCTGACATGGCAAATCGGAACGGGTTATTTTGGATGCAGGGATGATCAAGGCAATTTTTCACCCAGGCTTTTTGAGCAGAAGGCACAGCAGGAGCAGGTAAAAATGATCGAGATAAAAATGTCGCAGGGAGCCAAACCCGGACATGGGGGAATTTTACCTGCGGCAAAGAATACCCCTGAAATTGCTGAAATCAGAGGTGTTGAGCCCCATACCGATGTTTTTTCGCCTCCGGCGCATACGGCTTTCTCTGATCCTGAAGAATTTTTAAGATTTATACGGCAATTACGGGAACTGTCCGGAGGTAAACCAATAGGTTTTAAACTGTGCATTGGTAAAAAAAGAGAGTTTACCGATATCTGCAGGACCATGATAACTACCGGCATTAAACCTGATTTTATCACGGTTGATGGCGGCGAGGGTGGCACCGGAGCGGCGCCTGTTGAATTTTCCAATTCACTGGGTATGCCCCTGCGCGACGGACTTTCTTTTGTGTATGATACACTTGTCGGATTTGACCTTAAAAAAGATATAAAACTGATTGCTTCCGGTAAAATAGTCACTGGTTTCCATATAGCAAGGGCTATTGCACTGGGAGCAGACCTGTGCAACAGTGCGCGCGCCATGATGATGTCTATCGGCTGCATACAGGCGATGCAGTGTAACCGTAACACATGTCCCGTAGGTGTAGCCACACAGAATAAATCCCTGATGAAAGGCCTGAACGTGGATGACAAAGCGAAGCGGGTTGCCAATTTTCACCACGAAACACTTAAGAGCCTGACTGAACTCGTTGGCGCTGCCGGAATTGATAACATCGAAAAGTTAAACAGAAAGCACATCAACCGAAGGGTAAATATGCACGATGTACAGAAGTATGATGAAATTTTTCCCTATCTACGTACCGGTGCGCTGTTGAAACCGGAAACTATTCCTGAGCATTACCAGGAGATCATGAATTAAGCATTCCGGCGTTTTAAAAAGAAAGTAGTTTGTGATATAAAAAATAACAGCAGCCCAAGGGGCATAAGCAGGCTGGTATAAAACAGGATATCCGGATAGCGGGCAATGCTGGTATGAAAATTAAAAGTCAGCATCCCCTGGGTAAAAAGTACGGTTTCTGACATTAGAAAACCCAGTATAAACAAGCCAATCCCCACTATGCTCACTTTATTTCCAATTGTAAACATTTTTAAATAAATGAAATATGCAATGAGAAATAGTGTGACAAACCCGAGCATAACTAAATGGAGGTAACCGATAATCGTAAATCGCTGGGTATAGTAAGCCATCATTGCCAGCGAAGGAAATGCCGAGGCAACCTGCATGATCACTTTGATGGTATATGCTGCTCCGGCAATCATAAAAAGGATCCTTGTTTTTTGTGAAACGACTTGTATGAGCACCTCCCGATTTTCATAAATGATAGCGGAAAAGAGTATTAAGGCTATTACCTGCAACAAAGCAGCAATGCCGCCGGCAACATGTAACACCCCCGGAGGAGAAAGCCACAGCGTAGAGAGCAGGAAGGCGGGCAAACAGGCCACATGCATCAGTGTAAAAATGAGCTTTGATTTATTTTCATTCACGATGACGCCTTCCTTTTCAAGCATTTTAAACACCAGGGCAGCAATGGCGAATACAAAAAAGCCATTGTACAAAAAATGCAGGTAGAAATATACCGATAATGCGTACCATGAGCTGTCAGAATTACCGGTTACCACAATCGGCCCCAGAGTCCAGGGGCCCAGGCTTGATAGTACCAGGTAAAATAAAGCTGCTTTTACAAACCGGACAGATACATTGTTAAGAGGGTGTGTTTTATTTACATCTTTATACAACCTGTAAGAAAACACGTATGAAACAAGAAGAAAGAGCGTTGAAAAAAAAATAGAAATAATTCCATAGCCCTGCACCGGAAAACTCGCCAGCATTCCTACAAAAGTAATCTGAAAGAAAATAAACTGCCGGTGATACCTTTTTTTAAGATCAGATGATTCGGATAGGAAACCATGCGTTAAACCCAAAAACAAGGCATTAAATACCCAGCCTAACAAGGCAATATGCGAATGTGTGTGGAGCAGGTATTTGTAACTGATCAGGCCAATGGGATGTATGAATTGTAAACGTAACAGCAACCCTGCCAACGCAGCCACTACTAAAAAGGTGAACGAAAAAAGTAATTTGTTCCGGTTAAATGTCATAGTTGGTTTACAGTTGATCTATTGACAGGCACAAGCGGAAGCACGCCCGAACCTGCCGGGCAGGCTTGCACCAGCAGATGTAGTACGATGTATTTCATGATATTATCCCGGTTATTGGATAGGCAAAAGTAAATAATTGTCTGATATTCATTCCTGATCGCAGGAATAAACAGAAATCCACGGAGAATTATCAGGAGGGTTTTATATTTGAAGGCGGGTTTGGGAACGTTGAACGGATAATCGCCGGATTTATCCGGAATGTTAGCCAATTAAATGGGACTTTAGCTCAGTTGGTTTAGAGCGCTGCCTTGACAGGGCAGAGGTCGCTGGTTCGAATCCAGTAAGTCCCACCATGAAGTAAAGGGCTGTCTTATGACAGCCTTTTTTCATTTGAGGATAGCAAAATTTATTTCGGCTATCCGAAATGCGGAGTGCCATTACTTCATAGTGCGACCTTGTCCTTGGCTGGGTCGCCAGGCAAATCAACGCAATGAGGCTAAAACCAGTTAGGACTACAATGTATTGCCCGTTGCTTGAAAGCAACAGGAATCTATCTGAACAAAATACGGAATTTTACTCTACCGTAACCGACTTTGCCAGGTTTCGGGGCTGGTCCACGTTGCAGCCGCGCATTACGGCAATGTGGTATGACAGGAGTTGAAGCGGGATCACTGATACAAGCGGCATAAGCGCTTCGTCGGTTACAGGTACTTCAATGGTATAATCAGCCATTTTCGAAATCAGATCGTCTCCCTTTGATACCACCGCAATCACCCGTCCCTTTCGAGCTTTTACTTCCTGGATGTTCGACACGATTTTTTCATACGAACTGTCTTTTGTGGCAATAAATACTACCGGCATCTCTTCGTCGATCAATGCGATGGGGCCGTGCTTCATTTCCGCTGCCGGATAGCCCTCGGCATGAATATAGGAAATCTCTTTGAGCTTCAGTGCGCCTTCCAGCGCTACAGGAAAATTATACCCGCGGCCGAGATACAAAAAATTTAGTGCATTTTTAAAAATATCGGCAATATATTTTACCTGAGCGTTAAGTTTAAGGGCTTCTTCAATTTTTTGGGGTATGGTTTCAAGCTCGGCAAGCAATTCCCTGAACCGGCTTTCCGAGATGGCGCCCTTTTGCTCGGCAACCATCAGGGCGATCATAGATAAAACCGTTAGCTGGGCTGTGAAAGCTTTAGTACTGGCCACGCCTATTTCAGGGCCGGCATGCGTGTATGCACCTTCGTGCGACAGCCGGCTTATAGAAGACCCGACCACATTGCAAACGCCGAATATGGTGGCGCCTTTGGATTTGGCCATTTCGATGGCAGCAAGTGTATCTGCCGTTTCGCCAGATTGAGATATGGCAAAAACCACATCACCTTCCTTTATAACCGGTTTTCTGTATCGAAATTCAGAGGCATATTCTATTTCAACAGGTATCCTGCAAAATTCCTCAAACATGTATTCGGCAACGAGGCCTGCATGCCACGACGTGCCGCATGCTACAATTATAATCCGCTCCGCATTGAAAAGCTTGTTTTTATATTCACGAATGCCGCCAAGCACTACCCGCCCAATATCGGCATTTACCCTTCCGCGCATACTGTCTTTTACAGACCTGGGCTGCTCAAATATTTCTTTCAGCATGAAATGCTCGTAGCCCCCTTTTTCAATGGCCTCCAGTTGGATATCAAGGGTCTGGATGTAAGGGGTTGTTTCCACATCCGTGATGGTCCTGACCGACAGTTTACCACCCTTTATCACAGCCATTTCTTCATCGTTTAGATACACAACTTCGTTGGTGTATTCAACAATGGGTGTAGCATCGGAGGCAAGGAAAAATTCATTTTTACCTAGTCCGATCACCAGTGGGCTGCCCTTGCGGGCTGCAATAAGCATATCCGGATGATCTTCTGAAATAATGACAATGGCGTAGGCCCCCACTACTTTATTCAATGCAAGTCTTACTGCTGTTTCAAGCGAGCAGTTATTATTTGTACGTACATCTTCAATAAACGCAATAAAAACTTCGGTATCGGTATCGCTTTTAAACGAATATCCTTTGTTGATAAGCTCTTGTTTGAGGACGGAATAGTTTTCAATGATGCCGTTATGGATTATAGCCAGCTTACCGTTTGGCGAAAAATGGGGATGTGCATTCCGGTCGTTCGGCTCTCCGTGGGTTGCCCAGCGGGTATGGCCGATGCCAACCGTGCTCTTTAGGTTTCCGCCCACGGCAGACACCAGGTCGGTCACTTTCCCCTGCTTTTTATATACATTCAGCGTTCCGTTGACCAACGCCACCCCTGCACTGTCGTAGCCCCTGTATTCCAGCCTTTTGAGTCCTTTAATTATGATGGGATAAGCCTCCTTATCTCCAACATATGCAACGATTCCACACATAAATGAGTTTTTTTATGTCAGACATCTGTTTCGTTTATTCGGAGTCTGCCGATTCTTTAGACGTAGTGTAATAAATCTCTAATTTAATACTTTCAGGATCAAGAAGTAACCGGTCTATGGTAGTGGCGTTAGTCAGCGTTACCGGATATGCCAGTACCAGATGATCTTCGATGACACCATCGATAAGGGCCTGAACATAGCTGGTAATCCGATCGGAGTAAGATTCGATTATATTCTTTGTGGAATCGTTAACTACAAATGCAGATTCCAGCGGAAATCGTGCAGACGTAGCATCAATTGATGGGTTATCCTGCTGAATGGTTTTCAGGAATCCTTCCTGGTTTTTAAGTCGAAAATTCGATGAATCGGTATAATAGAATATGAGTTTGTCAGGTGGTTTCACAAATGGAGGGTATTCATCCACACTCCCCAGTGTTAAAATAGCTGTATTCAGGATCATCAAGTCGATGGTGTCAGCAAATTCTATTACAGGAGTGAAATCAATCTTGGCTACAATTCCGGTTCCGGCCTGAAGATAAATATTGTTATCAGAAGCCGTATATTCCGTGTATAGGGGGCGTGTTCCGCCTATAGCCGTACCTGTAGGGTCATGGGAAATATTGCTATAGTGTACCGCGGGTTCAAGGTTAAAGTTATATTCTGCATTAACGATTTCACCCTCATCATCGGTATAATGATAATACATGATCATGTTGGACCTGGAATCCTTGATTTTAAAGCCGGTGATGGTAAAATATTCATCTCCCGGCTCAAGAACGATCCCTTGAAAAAATGCAAGCCAGTTGGTATTGCTATCGAACGTAGAGTCGAACTCATCTTTCATCTTGTCGAAAATTAACTGCCCTAATTGCTCCTGCATGGTAATTCTCAACGTCGTATCAAGATTCACCTTAATTTCGCCGCCTGCTTGTATGGTATCATAAGTAAAAATTGCCGAGCCAAACTGTATCCGTGACCGTATGGATTCGCTTGTGGTGTAAAAGGTTGTAAATTCATCAATATCTTCAGTCAGCCGGTACAATTTCAAATTATGCAGCTCTGAAAATTCTTCCTCAAGCCCATTTACATGATCTAACTTAAGCTGAAGAATAAGTGAATCAAAAATCCCGTTTTCAGGTATATTAATTGATGTTGACAACCACACCTGAGAATAGGCTTTTGCGGTTGTAGTACCAAAAAGCGGATCGTTATATCGCCCTACCAGTACTCTTCCTGCATTGCCCGAAACGATTGAGTCAACCTGAACCAGTTTTGCAGGTAATGTGAATTGTTGGTAATGTGCGCTAAAGCTTAAATTATCAGGATCTACATCAATGCCTATAATGCCCGGATCTTCACATGATACCCATATTAAAAGGGCTAATCCAAGGATCAGCCCTATACTTTTCCCCCTCATTCGGTTCATCTTACCCCACAAGTTCGTTATATAAGTTAAAATATGAAGCAGTAAAATCCTCATCTTTATCGATGGTTTCCACTTTGTTTCCGTTTTGAAACAGATACTCCAGGCCTGTGAGATTCTCTTCAGATTTGATAACTACATCGGAGTATTCGATACCAAGCCTGATAAATCCGTCATAATCAGCAGACTTAAGTGTATTCAACATGCTGTCTTCAATATCCAGCATCTTTACTTTATCAATCAGGTTACTCTTAAACTTATGGTTGAACTTATTATTATAAACGGTGAAAACACTTTTTGTATTGACAAAAAGCGGATCATTTTTGTAGGTTGTTTTCAGATAAAGAGGAATCAGGCTTGTCATCCAGTCATTGCAATGCACAATATCGGGGGCCCATCCAAGTTTTTTTACCGTTTCGATTACGCCTTTGCAAAAGAAAATGGCTCTTTCGTCATTGTCTTCATAAAAATTATCATCCGCATCATGAAACATTGATTTTCTGTGAAAATAATCCTCATTATCGATGAAGTAAACCTGTAGCTTCGCATTAGGTATAGAAGCAACCTTGATCACCAATGGTTTCTCCTCATCCCCGACTGAAATGTTTATTCCGGATAAACGAACGACTTCGTGAAGCCGGTTTTTCCTTTCGTTAATCAAACCGAACCTCGGTACCAGAATTCTTATCTCCATTCCCTTTTCCTGCATGGCCTGCGGAAGTTTGCGAACAAAATCCGCAACTCCTGAAGTTTGCAGAAAAGGGTTAATCTCGGTGGCAACATAAAGAATGCGATATTTAGACATAGTTTTTTTGATTTGATAAAAATCATAAGAAAAGACGCACAAAGGTACTAAAAATATTTACTTTATTCAAGATTGTTATCATCTTATGAAGTAATTTTGCGACCTTTTATTACTCTGATTTACCGCCAATGGAGGTATATAAGGAAGCGCGGCTTCTTCGGAAAAGTTTAACAAAACATAGAAATACCGGGCATTCTGTCGGGCTTGTTCCAACCATGGGATGCCTGCACAAAGGGCATTTGCAGCTAATTAAACGTTGTCATAAACAAAACGAAGCAGCAGTCTGTTCGGTTTTTGTTAATCCCACTCAATTCAATAATCCTTCCGACCTGGAAAATTATCCCCAGAATATTGAAGAGGATTTGAATCTTCTCGAGCTTACCGGGTGTGATATCGTGTTTTATCCTGATGTGAAGGAAATGTATCCGCAACCACCCGTAGTGAAAATTGACTTTGGTAATTTAGGCAACATCCTGGAAGGGAAATTCCGTCCCGGACATTTTTCCGGCGTGGGGCTTATTGTGTCCAAACTTTTTAATATTGTAGCTCCCGATCGTGCCTATTTCGGAGAAAAAGACCTGCAACAACTGGCCATTATCCGCCGGTTGGTTGCGGATATGAATTATGACATTGAAATCATCGGTATTCCCACCGTGAGGAAACAAAACGGAATGGCTTTGTCATCGAGAAACAAACGGCTGACAAAAGACGAAAAAACACAGGCTTCCGTTATTTATAAAGCGTTGAAAGCAGGAGAAGCAATAGTAAAGAACAAAGGCTCAGCCCGGGATGTATGTAACGTCGTTGGTGATATTTTGAAGGAAGCGCCACTAGTAAATCCGGAATACATTGTATGTGTGAACCCGGATACATTTGAAATACTTGAAACGGACAATATAACTGAAAACACGGCCATATGTACAGCAGTAAAAATCGGTGATGTAAGATTAATCGATAATCTGATAGTAAGAAGCTGATAATATAGTGAGAATAAAAAACAGGAGAAGATGATATGACAATAGAACCAATTAAATCATATTTTCGGGCATTCAAAATTAACCTGACTAATTGAGCACTGCAAAAAATATTCTGAAATATCTGATTCCCTTTGCTGTGGCGTGCCTGCTTTTATGGCTGGTTTTCAGGCAGATTGACATTGGCCAGTTATTTGCCAGGCTTGGAGAGGTAAAATATAAGTATGTCATAATTTCTATTGCCATTATGCTTACGGCACATTTAGTAAGGGCATACCGCTGGACCCTGATGCTTATTCCTATTGGTTACCATGTAAGCACCTGGCGCATGTTTCTTGCTATAATGGTCGGTTATCTTGCCAATTTGTTTGTTCCCCGCATGGGTGAGATAACAAGATGCGGTGTTTTAAAAAGGACCAACGATGTACCAATGACTATTTCGATCGGGACTGTGGTAGCAGAACGGATCGTGGATCTGTTCACACTAATATCGCTCATTATTTTTAACCTGCTAATTGAATACGACTTACTAAGTGGTTTCTTTAAAGACTTCTTTTCGTCAAAATTTTCCAGCGTGGTTCGAAATCTTATGGCACTATACATTTTAGCCGGAGCCGGTTTTTTACTGCTGGTCATCGGATACTTTTTCCTGCGCGTGTATAAGGAGAAGCTGAAGCGGATTCCCTTGTTTCTTAAAATAAGGGCTTTTCTTAGAGAACTGGGCGAAGGACTGTCCAGTATCAGCAAAATGCAAAAAAAAGCGCATTTTTGGATAAGCTCAGGGTTGATGTGGTTCCTGTATTACTCCCTGACCTATATTGTGGTTTTTTCCATTGATGAAACTGCTCATCTTTCGCTAATTGCCGGACTGACAATACTTGTAACAGGCAGCATCGGCATGGCTACACCCGTACAGGGCGGAATCGGAGCATTTCATGCACTTGTCAGTGGTGTTCTGATACTTTACGGAGTGGCTTTCGAAGATGGTATTTTATTTGCAACTGTGCTGCACTCTTCGCAGGTGATAAGCGTTATTTTTTTC
>QIDJ01000188.1 GCA_003228395.1 Flammeovirgaceae bacterium | reverse complement strand
TTTTATCATTTAAACCAAGGATAGAGAAGCTCGTCAGCAAGGATGTGAAATTACGAACGTTTATAACCAACGATAACAGCCGCAACGAATTGGTATCCCATGTGTATGACACTACCTATGAAGTCATAGAAAAAGAGATTGATACATTGGTAGTGATCGACGATTCCATAGTGAGAGGAACTACACTGGAAAAGAGCATTCTTACCATGCTTAACAGACTGAACCCGAAGAAGATTGTGATCGTTTCATCTGCACCGCAGATCCGGTATCCGGATTGTTACGGCATTGACATGTCTAAAATGCATGAATTTGTAGCTTTCAGAGCATTGGAGAAGCTTATTAAAGACACAGGGAAAGAAAACATTCTCGATGACGTATATGAAAAATGCCTCCAGTCAGCTAATGAAAAAGAACCGGTCAATCATGTAAAGCAACTTTATGATTTGTTTGACTATGAAGAAGTTTCACAAAAAATCGGAGAAATTGTAAAGCCCGATGACATGACAGCCGAACTGGATGTGATCTATCAGACTGTTGACAACCTGCATAAAGCAATTCCTGCTCACACTGGCGACTGGTATTTTACCGGAAACTTCCCAACGCCGGGAGGTCATAAGGTGGTCAATAAGTCATTTACCAATTACATGGAAGGTAAGCTGGTGCGGGCGTATTGAAAAAATAGCACGGAATACTGATTTCTAAATCCTATAATATTCAGATTATTTTATCGATTTATTACAGTTTCGGATTTCACTATTTTTAATTGCCACATTGCCTCTCCCGGATATAAGCCATAGGTAAGTCTTCGAAAGCCTCCCGTAGGATTCTGATTGGTATCTCCCTTGGTATAAATGGGAAATGTTCTGATAAGTTGCTGGCCTTCAATAGCAAACACATCGTGCCCCATATATCCCGTGAATAAATCGTCACCTTGTTCTATGTCCGGAAAATGTCTCATTGACAGACTTTTATCATTTATTCTCACGCCTTTTATCATAATGCAAGCGCAGCCGTAAAATATTTTCATTGGTTTTGAATCCCTCGTCTGAAAATTCCCTGGATTTCTGCCATATATACTGCAAATCGTACCTGAACCTGGCAGATATCCGCTGGCCAAAACCCAATACCAACCGGTTGCGGTTTATAAATAGTTCTGTCGCACTGTTGTTGAAAGGCAAAAAATATTCCAGGGAAGCAAGCAGATAAATATTATGTAAGAATTGTAATAAGTTAAAATCCCGGCTTTCAATATAGAGTTCGTATCTTCCCCTGGCATTCCAGTCATTCGTCTTGGTTTGGCTTTCATAGAAAAAAAATCTTTCTTCCAGCCGGAACCGGTTGTTGAACGTGACGACGGTCAGGTTTGGCCAGAGCAAATCTATTTCCTGAAAAAGACGAAACTCAGAAACGTTGCCCAAAGTATTATTTACCGTATAAAAAAATGCCGCCCCCGTTGATACATTTACCGTTTGATTAAAATAATAGCGATATGTGGGCCTTATATAAAATTGATTCCAGTCTTTCGAAGAGACCAGTCCCCTAATGCCGGCGTCGCCTCCCAGCCTTGATTTGTTAGTAAGATGAACATTTAATGAAAAGTCGGTCCATGTCTGAAAATCAACATCGGTTGTATTTTGCCCCATGCTTTCCGTCGCGTTAAAAAGAGATATCACTGTAAACAGCGCCGCGCCGGGTGAAAATCTCAGGTAATACCTGATATAATTTACTAACAAACACATCAGACTAAAACTGCGCTAAATAAAGACAGATCAAAACTAAATAATATTCTCCTGGGCGACATCACAAACCGGTATCTAATGGGTTATTTTCCCTGCGAAAATCTATAGCCTATGAATAATTTTGAATTGCCATGGCTTGCATCAACATTCAGCCGTTTGTCAATCTTCACTTTGATAATATTCCCTGAAACCTGAATACCTGTAAAGAAACGCCTCCCATTATAACCTATTGCGTTCATGGTTCGCATTCGCAGGGAGATATTTGTTCTGAAAGGTTCTCTTACAACCACCCGGGAATCTCCCATGTTAATACTGAAACCAGGAATAAAGCTCAATGTGATGAATAAACGTTTTTTCCATACGAAGCTATACATATAGCCTATATTCAACCCCACGCTGGCAACATTCAGATCCTGAAGATGCAGCGCTTCGGTAAAATCATCTGATAGTTCAGGAGGAATTACGGAAGAATCGGCATCCATGATATACAATGAAAAATTAGCGCCACCGATCAGACTGCCGGCGCTCTTTTTCTGAACTTCATTTAAAATAAAAGGGGCCTTTAGCGAAAACCTGCCATAGTTAAACGCATAGAGATACTGTAATACAAAATTGATAGTCCGGATGTCTTCCCTGATATTTGAGGATTCCGGTAGGTTTGTATCCGCTCCCTTTATCTTATTCACCTTATACCCGTAATAGTATTGAAATGTACCTTCAAAGTACTGCTTGCGACTGAAAATTCTTCCCTGGAAATCCAGGAAATTTTTGTTTTCCAACTCACTGTCTTCCACAATACCGACATTAAAGGCTACATCGATGGCAAACCATTTATAAGCGACCCCAAAACCCAGATTAATCTGCCTGTCCGGTCTGTATCTTAAAGCGGAATTTTTATTTTTATCATTGACCTGAAAATAAGTGTATTTATTGACCCCAAGTATTTTCAATGCAAGCTCGTCTGAATAGTTCGCGATATAGGATGTATCGTGACTTTGGTACAGGATGTTATGAACGAAATCTTCCGTTTTTTTTAAAACGCTGTCAGCCTGGGTAATCTGAGCGCTGGATCGTGATTGATTCAGGAAAAAAAATGCAAATAAGAGAATGAATCTTATGAAGATAAAGTGATTTCGTTCCGGCATTTTTCAGATTAAAACAGAGCGTGTAAGATAATTATTTTCTCTGCTTTCAAATTGAATTATATCGAAAAACTTTCTCCGCAGCCGCAGGTTCTTGACGCATTTGGGTTAATGAATTGAAATCCTTTCCCGTTCAGTCCATCCGAAAAATCCAGGGTGGTCCCCATCAGGTATAAAAGGCTTTTTTTATCCACGTAAATTTTTACGCCTTTGTCTTTATAAATATGATCGGATTCTTTTTCTTCATTGTCAAAGCTCAGGTCGTACATGAGCCCGGAGCATCCGCCGCCTTTTACGGATACCCTGACATTGAAATCCTGGGTGTGCCCTTCTTTCTTCCGGAGTTCGATGATCCGGTCTTTCGCTTTATCAGTTATAGTTACCATATTTATTATATTTTTGAATTAAATTCCTTATTAGCAAGGAATTCGATCTTCGTGTAAGTACAAAAATACAATTTAATACGTATAAGAGAAAAAAATGAATAAGGTTGAACATATTGGAATTGCCGTAAACAGCATTGAAGAGTCGGAACGGTTGTTTTCGGGGCTTTTGAATGAAAATGCCTATAAAGTAGAAAATGTGGCGTCTGAAGGTGTTTCAACTACATTTTTCAAAATAGGTGAGTCGAAAATTGAGTTGCTGGAGGCTATATCGGATGATTCTCCTATCAGGAGGTTTATTGAAAAAAAAGGCGAAGGCATTCACCATATTGCCTTTGAGGTGGCTGATATTGAAAGTGAAATGAAACGGCTTAAAAAGGAGGGATTCGTCCTGCTAAATGAAACCCCGAAACCAGGCGCGGACAATAAGTTGGTTTGTTTTGTTCACCCCAAATCAGCAAACGGCGTACTAATTGAGTTGTGCCAGGAAATACGAGGAAATAATGAGTGAAAAACGAACTGAAATAGGTCAGCTTGGAGAATTCGGACTGATAGACCGGATCAGCAAGACCGCCGTTATACATAACACCTCAACGATTAAAGGCATCGGAGATGATGCAGCCGTTATTGACACGGGCGAGAAATATTTACTCCTGACTACAGACCAGCTCATTGAGGGCATACATTTTGACCTGAGCTATATGCCGATTAAGCACCTCGGTTACAAATCTGTGGCAGCGAATGTGTCGGATATTGCGGCAATGAATGCGATACCCCGGCAGATAACAGTGAACATCGGGATCAGTAACCGGTTTTCGGTGGAGGCTATTGATGCGTTGTATGAAGGTGTGCAGGCTGCCTGCCTGAATTACAAGGTTGATCTCGTTGGGGGTGATACCACCGCATCGCCTTCGGGGTTGTTTATTTCAGTCACTGTATTAGGTGAAGTCGATAAAGAAAAGGTTGCGTACCGGTCTGGCGCCAGTGATAAGGATATCATCTGTGTTACAGGCGATCTGGGCGGCGCCTATATGGGCCTGCAGATTCTCGAGAGAGAAAAACAGGTGTTTCTGACCAATCCTGAAATGCAGCCTAAACTGGAAGGATTCGACTATATTGTGCAACGGCAGCTGAAGCCGGAGGCCCGAATGGATATTATCTATGAGTTCCGGGACACAGGGCTTTCACCCACATCGATGATCGACATTTCTGATGGGCTTGCTTCTGACCTGATGCATGTATGCAGGCAATCCGGAATTGGGGCAAGGATATTTGAAGATAAATTACCCATCGACCAGTTAACTTACAATACGGCTATTGAATTCAAAATTGATCCGGCGACCTGTGCATTAAATGGCGGGGAGGATTATGAGTTGTTATTTACTATTAATCAAAAGGACCTGAAAAAGGTGGAAATGCACCCCGATATTCATCTGATTGGATATATGGATAAGAAAGAGAAGGAACCGGTTATGGTGACGAAGCAGGACCAGATGATCGTATTAAAAGCGCAGGGATGGGATCATTTTCCTGATAAATAATCATCCGGTCGGGTGATAGAGAAAAAAATATATCCGTATATATCCGTATTTATCCATAAATATCCATATATATCCATAAATATCCGATTGGTATTATCCGAATGAATCAATCTTCCGGATAGGGGATAAACAGGAAATTGGTGAAATCGCCGTCAATAACAAACAGACAACAGAACTCGTCCGGATCTTTATAAACCTTTTTAAAGTCCTCCAGTTTGTCCTCGTCAACAATCTTACGCTGTACAAATTCATCTATGTAGGTAATATTATAATTCCATTCGATCGCCGCTTCCTGTTTGGCAATCAGTAACTGACCAACAGGAACCTCCTGTTTGGAGATAGGAAATATCGGATAATCTGAGTACCCCTGTTTCCGTACCTGGTAAGGAGCTTCTTTCAGCGTTTCGGATACAATCACAAAATCTTTTGAAATGGTACCTAAATATTTACCGTCAAGTTCCGGGTCGTTCTGCATGACTGATTATTTATGATTTAATAAAACCACATTTTCCACGTGCTGGGTGTGCGGAAACATATCTACGGGTTGAATCTTCAGCACGTTATAATATTCCGCCATCAGTTCGATGTCCCTTGCCTGTGTGGCAGGGTTGCAGCTTATATACACGATCTTATCTGCCTTGGATGACATCAACGCTTTTACCACCTCTTTGTGCATACCCGCGCGGGGCGGATCGGTAATGATCACTTCCGGGTTGCCGTGTGTGCTAAAAAATTCCGTATTCAGGTTGTCTTTGATATCACCACTAAAAAATTCGGTGTTTTCAATATTATTTATTTCCGAATTGATCTTTGCGTCATGTACCGCTTCTTCAATGTGTTCCAGCCCTATTACCCGGGCCGCATTGCGGGCAATAAAATTTGAAATGGTTCCGGCGCCGCAGTAGAGGTCATAAACCACTTCTTTTCCTGTCAGGCAGGCAAATTCACGGGTCGTCCGGTAAAGTTTTAACGCCTGTGCGGTATTGGTCTGAAAAAATGATTTAGGCCCGATCCGGAAACGGAATTCATCCATTACTTCGGTAATGTACGGTAATCCGGCATAATTTTTTACCTCCAGATCATTGAATTTGTCGTTCTTCCTGGTATTTACTACATAGTTAAGCGAAGTGATTTCAGGAAATGAAGTATGTACTTCATCCATCAGTAACCGGATTTTATCCGGATTATTTTCCCCGAATTGGATTACAACCATAATTTCGCCGGTATCCGCAACCCGGATGATCAGATTTCGAAGCAACCCGGAAAAGCTATGTACATCATAAAAGGTGAGCTTGTGGTTGATCGCAAAAAACTTGATAAATAACCTCAACTCATTCGAAGGTTCCGGAAGCAGGTAGCAATGGTCTATATCAAGCAGGCGATCGAACCGGCCGGGCATATGAAATCCAAGCCCGTTACGGTTTATATCTTCGCCGGTTTCAATTTCTTCTTTTGTAAGCCAGCGGCGGTTGGTAAAAGTATATTCCAGTTTATTACGATACAGTTGGGTTTTGTCTGAAGGGATGATCGGGCTGATCCGGGGAATCTGTACTTTCCCGATCCGCTCAAGCTGGTCAATTACCTGTTGTTGCTTGAATTCGAGCTGTGATTCGTAATTCAGGTGCTGCCATTTGCATCCTCCGCATTGCCCGAAATGATAGCAGAATGGTTCGGTACGTTTGTCAGACCACTCATGAAATGTGATTGGTACAGCCTCCAGGTAATTTTTTTTCTTTCTTACGATCCGTATATCCACCAGGTCGCCGGGAGCGGCGCCGGAAATAAAAATCACCTGTCCGTGATACTTGCCAATACATTTCCCTTCGGCTGCCACCGACTCCACACGTATATTTCTGATAATATTGTTTTCAGGTCTCATTTTGCGGCTGCAAATTTAATAAAGAGAAGTGTCCGGTGAGGGATAGGGTGTGATTATTTACAGTTGTAATGTTACTTCACAGGAGGTGATAAATGCGTAAATGCGTAAATGCGTAAATGTGTGAATGCATGAATGCATGAATACGTGAATACGTGAATGGATTCAATATGCTGATTTGTTGATCTTCGAGCTTCGAGTTTTGGATTTCGAATATTGAACGCCGAATTTCGAATATTGAATGTCGATTTTTTTCGGTGTAAACAAGGCGAAAAAACGGGTTAACTAGTCAACGGTCAATGCTATTTAGGTTATGACACTTTGCCAACTGCCTACTGCCTACTGCGAACTGACATTCACCAGCCCGTAACCGGCAGTACATTTTTCTTTTTAATGAAAGCCTCCCGGTTATTCCAGGTAGTTTTGAGCCAGACATCGTTTTCATTGTCGATTATTATTTTATGCCCTTTACCAACAATGTCAATCACTTCTGCGCTTGAAGCCGGCTGACTCATAATATACGAATCAGGATGTGTGATAATGCCCTCCTGAAATCCCATGCCGAAATTGATCACCGCCAGAAGCAAGCCTGAAATGATGGCCAGAAGCACAAAGTTGCCAGCCTGGTTTCCATGCTGTTTAACTTTGCCATAAATGATTCCCGAAAGAAAAATCATGACGAGGGTGACCAGCGCAATTATCAGATAATTGTAGTATTCGTGGTAAACACTTATAAAATATTCCTTATCGGAGTAGTTGTACCCCACCAGATCATAGGCTTTTGCCAGACTTTCCATTTTTTCCAACGTCATCTCATCTGACGTGCGTATATAATATTCATTCAGGTGATATAACGCCATCGCATAATCGCCCAGGCCTTCCTTGATAAAGGCCATTTTAATCAGCATGGCAGGCGAACTCAGATTGCCGGTCGTATGTATGGAGTCATAGAGTTCATAGGATTGCATATATTTTTGAGCAGCAAAAAGTGAATCTGCCTGTGCCAGTGTACGGGAATACCCGGGTGTTCCGGCATAGTTTTGTACCGGATACAAATTCACAACGAATAATATTATTATTTTAAATATGCGGCTTTGTATATTTTGCATATCCTGCTACCTTTGCATTCCCATTTTAAGGCAAGTCGTCTTCAAAGGGGCAAATATAAAGAATAGTTAGAAGCAGATATCAGAAGTTTGTCTGCTTTAATTTGAACAGATTCGATAGCTCAGCTGGTAGAGCATCTCCCTTTTAAGGAGAGGGTCCTGGGTTCGAGCCCCAGTCGAATCACAAAGGCTTCCAAAGCTAAAACAAGGAGGCCCAGCAGGTTTTAAACCGGATTAGAAATAGTCAGGTTTTTTGTTATAGAATTGTCTGGTAAAACAAACGTTTCAGCTATTGATATCCTTTGAGTCCGGAACCCGGCCGGCAAGTTAAAAACAGGCTAAATCTCTTTCAGCAATTTATTTTCTTTCGATTTGACTAACGTAAAATTCATTTTATCAATAATAGTTGTAACCAAAGAGATATATTCATTTGCTTTTAAGTCATCAACAGGTACTCCGATATTTTCGTATGATTGGAGGATACTGCATACGTCTAACCTGTCCGTATCCTGAGCAGGCTGATAGGCAGTAGTATCATCCGCAGCTTTTGTTTCTGACAAAATACGGCATGCGGTAAGCGCCGTTAAAAGTTCACGCAGCAGCCTGTCCGGAGCTTCAAAATGGGTGTTGATCTGTGCTGCTGTCAATGGAAAATTCCCATTTTTAAAATTTTTGATTATCAATAAACTTATTGACAAGGCTAATTTCTTTTTGGCTTCCACGCTGAAATCATCATCATCAGGGCTTTCATAATTGCTTGCATGTTGTATGGCATAGGATATTTCAGCTCCGATAAGCACTATCAGCCAGCTTAACTGGAGCCAGATAAGAAACAAGGGCAGGGCGGCAAAACTACCGTATATGGCATTGTATCTGGATACATTAACTCCAAAATAGAGAAGCCCCCATTGCACAATTTGAAAGGCGCTACCGGCAAGTATTCCTGCAACCATCGCCGATTTGAACCGTACATTGGTATTCGGCATAATCATATATAGCAGCGTAAAAAGGAGCCATACAACCAGATACGGCAATAACCTCAGAAGTGGAAATATAATGCTTTTAAATAAAGCCAAAAGGGAAACCGTTTCAGTCAGCGATGCGATTTGCCGTGTTATAAAAATAGTTAAGCTATTCGCCAGAATAATCAGTATGGGGCCAATAAGCATGATACTCAGATAATCCGTGATTTTCCGGGTAATCGTCCGTTGCTTTTTTACATACCAGATACCATTGAAAGCGTCTTCGATGTTGGTGAGCAGTTTCATTACCGAGTAGAAAAGAAAAACCAGCCCGATACCTGCAATCAGCCCGCCCCGGGTTGTATCGAGTAATGCCCGCGCAAACTCCAGGCTCTGTGACAATACTTCTTCCTGGCCGCTGAATTTTTCCAGGAGCTGAATTTCGAGCTCTTTATCGAGACCGAAACCTTTGGCAAGCCCGAATGCCATGGCCAATACCGGCACAATGGATAACAACGTAAAAAAGGTAAGGGCAGAAGCCCGGAGTTGCAGCTTATCTTCCTGAAAGTGCTTGTACGAAAGAATTCCGACTTTCAGGGACTGATATGTTGAGCGCTTAACAATACCCTTCCCGGATAAGTCAGATTTCCATATCCCCGTTTTAAGGAAATGGTTTAGGTCTTTTACGTACGTTTTAAGTTTAATCACCGGACCGGGGTTTGATGAACAACATTACAAATAGCAAGATAAACCAAATGTGAAAAATATCGCATTTCTTACCTATTTTAGAGTACGGAATATGTTAAAATTTACGACTATGAAGACTTCTTTAAAAAGCATTTTTTACATTATTTATGCACTTACTGCATTTTTACTATTTTCATGTGAAAAGAAAATCGCAGTAAGTCCTGCTTCAATCACCCTGGAACAGGGCTGGTATATCCGATCATCATCTGACATGGATGTGGATGGGGCAGCTATATCTGCTTCCTCATTTAGTACGGATAACTGGTATCAAACTAACGTTCCTTCCACCGTACTGGCGGCACTCGTGCATAATGACGTGTATGAAGACATTTACATGGGTGATAATTTTGATAAAATCCCCAAAGAGCAATTTAAGGTACCCTGGTGGTATCGCACGATATTTACAATTGATGGCATATCAGATGGAGAACAATACAATATTGTCTTTGAGGGAATTAACTACCAGGCAAATATTTGGCTGAATGGTCAATTAGTAGCCGCGGCCGACAGTGTGGAGCAACCCTTCCGGATGTTTGATTTTGCCGTTACAGATATTATAACACCTGGTGAAAATGTGCTGGCGGTGGAGGTGATCCCTCCGGAGGATGATGACCTTACCATCGGATGGGTGGACTGGAACCCGTGGCCTGCCGATAATAATATGGGTATCTGGCGACAGGTAAAATTAATAAAAACGGGCGCCGTTGGTCTAAAAAATATTTTTGTAAAACCATTTCTGAATACCAGTAACCTGGCAGAGGCATCTTTAACGATTTCGGCTGACCTGGTTAACAAGTCCGGCGGGGACGTTTCCGGAACGATTTTCTGTAAAATAGGTGAGATCAGCGTTAAACATGAGTTTACCTTACAACCCAA
>QIDJ01000329.1 GCA_003228395.1 Flammeovirgaceae bacterium | reverse complement strand
AATCATCCATTTAATCATGCTAATCGGATAAAGTTTCTTCCAGTAATAGTAACGATGTATAACAATAATATGGTATGTCTTTAAAAATAAAAATACATTCCCTTCAAGGTTACTCGTCAGAGCTTGCAGGCCGCAGGTGTGAACCTTGAAGAGATATGAACACCAATGCTGATGTTGATTTGAATTTATTGTCACCTTCATTCCCACAATAAGGTCCCTGCCTGCGGCAGGCACGCCTTTCAGGTGACCTTGCTGTGGGTAAAGTTAGATGAAGTGTAGTGATAATTATACATTAAATCTGATCTGTTTATTCTGCTGCCAGTGTTACACTTCGCTTGATAAAATCAGTAAGTTCTGACCCTGAGAGCATATTTTGCGATAGCATAGCAAGGTCAAATGATTGCTTTGCAAGATTTTGCTGTGCTTCATTATTTTTGGTCTTAAGAATTTTCAAAATAATAGCATGATTACCGTTGATGGCCACATTGTATTGATCAGGCATGGTTCCCATCATCGGCATACCACCGCCGGTAGCAGCCATATCTTTCATTCGTCGCATAAATTCCGACATCGTGATGGTGACCGGCATTTCATCAGGTGAAAGCGATTCAACCTGAATGGTCATGGATTTGTTGTTAATTGCATTTTCAAATATAGTCTTGATCTTTTCCTGCTCATCCTTTGACAAAACACTTTCCATTTTATCATCCTTGTCGATGAGTTTGTCTATGGTGTCGGCATCCACACGCTTAAGCATGGTTTTTTCAAGCTTTTGTTCAAGGTGGTTGATGAAATGACTATCTATGACAATATCCATTTTTAACACGTCATATCCCTTATTTTGGGCTGATTCAATGTATGTGTGCTGTTTTCCGGCATCTGTAGTGTAGAGGTACACCACATTTTTGTCTTTATCAGTCTGTGTTTTTTCTGCGTGTTTCCGGTACTCTTCCAGTGTGAAGTATTTGTTATCTACATTTTTAAGCAGTGAGAAACTGCGCGCTTTCTCATCAAATTTTTCTTCCGATATCATACCGTATTTCACAAAAATACCGATATCGTCCCACTTGGCTTCATAGGCTTTCCGGTCTTTTTTGAAAAGTTCATTCAATTTGTCTGCTACTTTTTTTGTAATGTGTGCATTGATCTTTTTAACGTTTGCATCGGATTGAAGAAAACTTCTTGAAACATTCAGCGGTATATCGGGTGAATCAATTACCCCATGCAGAAGCATCAGAAACTCGGGAACAACATCTTTTACCTCATCGGTGATAAAAACCTGACGGGAGTACAATTGTATCTTGTTTTTCTGTAGCTCAAAATCGTTTTTAATCCTGGGAAAGTAAAGAATACCTGTGAGATTAAAAGGATAATCTACATTCAGATGAATCCAGAACAACGGGTCTTCAGAGAAAGGATACAGCTCCTTGTAAAATTTCAGATAGTCTTCATCCTTCAGTTCAGCAGGTGATTTTGTCCAAAGCGGTTCGGTGTTGTTGATAACATCATCCACTTTCACCGTTTTGTATTTGGGTTTGCCGTCTTTGTCTTTGCCGTCTTCAACGGATTCTTCTTTCTGACCAAATTTTACGGGAACGGGGAGAAACTTGCTGTATTTTTCAAGAATTGATCTGATTTTAAACTCATCCATAAACTCTTTGGAATCGTTGGCAAGATGCAGGATCACTTCCGTGCCGCGTGATTTCTTTTTTGTTTTGGAAATCTCAAACTCGGTAGTTCCATCACATGACCATTTAACCGCTTCCGCGTCATCCAGGTACGATTTGGTAATAATCTCAACTTTATCAGAGACCATAAAACTGGAGTAAAATCCAAGACCGAATTTTCCGATAATCTCATTGGCGTCTTTCGAGTCTTTAAATTTTTCCACGAAATCGGTTGCTCCCGAAAATGCGATCTGGTTAATATATTTTTTTACCTCATCAGCCGTCATTCCGATACCCTTATCGGATACTGTAATGGTTTTTCGCTTTTTATTGATGCTTACCTCAATGGTTACGTCCCCCAATTCTCCCTTGTATTCATTAAGCGAAGAAAGCCTTTTGATTTTCTGTGTAGCATCCACTGCATTCGAAATCAGCTCTCTGAGAAATATCTCATGATCCGAGTACAGGAATTTTTTGATGATGGGAAATATATTTTCAGTTTTGATAGAAATGGTTCCTTTTTCTTCCATTGTCTGTTTGTATTTTATTCGTTAAGTAATTATGATTTTTTATACGTAAATATTGACCAAAGACTATTCCAACTTGCATTACTATGACACCTTGTCAGTATTACATGTCAAAAAGTTAAATGCGTTAGTAAATAGATGGTGTTATGCGTAGTGTCAGACTTCTATATTTCCTGTTTACCGGATCCTGTCCATTGACTTTACCAGCTTTTCATCTTTTCGTATAAACCGGTTAGCAAAGATGTTGCACAGTAAGGCGATGGCCGGAAAAATAATTCCCATACCAAACTGCCCGGGGTCAATATCCTCCCAGATCTGCTGGATGTCGCTCGTAAACCACACGGCGGAGATCAGCGCACCTGCCATCACCAATGAATTGAGTGCACCGAGTTTAATCTGTGTAATCCGGTTTTTATAGGAAAAAGCCTCGATAATGGCAGTGAGTGTTGCAGCAACGGCCAATACTCCCGAAATAGCATAAGGCCAGTAAGTTACGGTTTTTTCAGGCGAACTTCCTGAAACAAAACCATAGTAGAAAAAAGCATACAATCTGTGATATTCAGCGCCATCCTGCAGGTTGTTAAACCAAAGAGGGAAAAATAAAAAAATTGTCATCAAAGAAGCAACCATGAACAGGAATACAGTTTGAATTCTTTGTAACATATATGGATAAGGATTATTTTGTGTTTAAAAAATATGATATTTGAGTGCAAACAAACAAAATTTAAGTCAGGAAACAAGATGGAATCGGCATTTATTATTGATATTTTACGAACGCCAATCGGGAAATACGGCGGAGCGCTTGCAACTATTCGACCCGATGATCTTGCAGCGCATGTAATCAGGCAAATTGTAATTCGCAGTGCCGGACTACCGGATGAGATCATTGAAGATGTAATTTTCGGGGCGGCAAATCAGGCTGGCGAAGATAACCGGAATGTAGCGAGAATGGCCTTACTGCTGGCAGGACTACCTGTAGAAACAGGAGGCATAACTGTAAACAGGTTATGTGCGTCCGGGTTGCAGGCTATTATGGATGCTTCCAGGGCAGTGATGGTCGGGGAAGGGAAAGCATACATTGCAGGTGGCGCCGAAAGCATGAGCCGGGCGCCATTTGTAGTGCCAAAATCGGAAACAGCTTATGCAAGGCAGGCATCCATGTTTGACACTACCATAGGATGGAGGTTGCTGAATACGGAGTTGGAAAAGATGTATTATCCGTATGTGATGGGTGAGACAGCTGAAAATGTAGCTGAAAAATGGAAGATTTCACGTGAAGAGCAGGATGCGTTTGCCCACTATTCGCAGTTGAAATACCAGGCGGCGTTCGAATCAGGAAAGTTTGATGATGAAATTGAGCCGGTAATGATTCCGCAACGAAAATCGGACCCGGTTAAATTTGAAAAAGATGAACACCCCAGGCTTACTTCACCGGAAAAACTGGCGTCACTAAAGCCTGCTTTCAGGGAGGGAGGTACGGTAACTGCAGGTAATTCGTCGGGTATTAACGATGGAGCTGCAGCCTGCCTGATCGTATCAGAAGATACGATGAAAAATTATGATTTGACTCCTATGGTACGCGTAGTCTCCATGGCCATAGCCGGCGTACACCCCGACTGCATGGGTGTGGGACCGGTGCCTGCTACTAAAAAAGCGCTTCAGCGGGCAGGACTAAAAATAAACGATATTGGTCTTATTGAATTAAATGAAGCATTTGCCGCCCAGTCTGTTGCGTGCATCAGAGATCTTGAATTGGATAAGGATATTGTAAATGTAAACGGGGGAGCCATTGCCCTTGGGCACCCGCTGGGTTGCAGTGGCGCACGGATAACGGCAACATTACTGCACGAAATGAAGCGAAGGAGTGAAGTAAAATACGGATTAGCAACTATGTGCATTGGGGTAGGACAGGGCGCTGCGGTAATTTATGAAAAATGCTGATGGTTCATCTTTGGATTCCAAATGAGTTGTTTTGAGATATTTTTTTGAAATAGCGTATAAAGGCACAAATTATCATGGCTGGCAGATACAGAAAAATGCTGTTTCGATCCAACAGGTTCTTACAGATAAGCTTTCGACTATCCTGAAAGAAAATGTAACGATTACAGGAAGTGGCCGGACCGATACAGGAGTTCATGCGCGTCAGCAGTATTTTCATGTGGATATTGTACAGAAAGTAAATGCCCTTCAATTGATGAACCGACTTAACGCATTCCTTCCTGGCGATATTAGCATTAGGTCAATCAGAGAAGTTACATTAGCAGCGCATGCACGGTTCGATGCCACCAGGCGGACGTATGAATATTGGATTATTAGTCACAAAGACCCTTTTCTTGAGGCTGTAGCGTATCGTTTCACCAAATCACTGGATATTGAAATTATGAATGAAGCAGCTTCTATACTTACAGGAGAACGAGATTTTAAATCCTTCAGTAAAATCAAGACCGATGTAAATCATTTTATTTGTGAAGTTTTTGAGGCAACGTGGAATACAAAAAATGATATTCTGATCTTCAGGATATCTGCCAACCGGTTTTTGCGAGGCATGGTACGGGCTATTACGGGCACCCTGCTCGACATCGGAACAGGGAATAAAAAGGCAGATGATATGCATGCGATTCTACAAAGTGGAGACCGTAAAACTGCCGGCAGATCAGTTCCGGCTAATGGATTAAGCCTAACAGAAGTGAGTTATCCACGTGAAATATTTATTACCTGATAATCGTTATCATCAGGATTACTATAATATTGCAATAAATAACAGTATAAATAGCAATAAAATTGGATAAACCGGAAATTAGCGGCAGAATCATGGATTTTGAAGTCCTTAAACGGCTTTTCAGGTTTGTGAAGCCGTACAAAGGATATTTTATTCTGCTCGTAGTTCTAACCTTGTTTTTGGCCGTTTTAGCTCCGGCAAGGCCGTATATCATACAAATAACGCTTGACAAATTTGTTGTTAGTGGAGATTACAATGGATTGATCAATATGGTATTGCTACTCATCGGGCTACTTATTGTACAGGCTTTTATTCAATATGCACATACCTATTTGTCAGGATGGCTGGGGCAAAGCGCCATTCATGATATTCGTATAAAACTTTTTGACCATCTCAGTCATTTACGGCTAAAATTCTTTGATAATACACCTATCGGTAAGCTGGTGACACGTGTGGTTTCCGATATCGAAACGCTGTCGGAAGTGTTTAGCCAGGGGCTTGCAGCCATGCTGGGAGATCTTTTACAGTTGATATTTATCCTTGCTATTATGTTTTACACCGACTGGCGACTTGCGCTGATCAGTCTTGCCACCTTTCCGGTTCTGGTAATAAGCACCTATATATTCAAAGAAAAAATCAAGGTATCTTTTACGAATGTTCGCAATGCAGTAGCTAATCTAAATGCATTTGTACAGGAACATATTACGGGTATGTCGATCGTTCAGGTATTCAACAGCGAAGACCGGGAGATGGAGAAATTCAAGGAGATAAATAAAGATCACCGCCGGGCAAATATCAGGTCTGTGCTGTATTACGCTATTTATTTCCCTGTTACTGAAGTAATAGGCGCCATCGGTGTAGGATTGTTAATATGGGTAGGTGCAAAAGGGGTTATTAATATGGATGAAACAGGCATTACACTCGGCATGCTTGTTGCCTTTATCATGTATATCCAGATGTTTTTCAGGCCTATCCGGCTTATTGCTGACCGTTTCAATACACTACAAATGGGGATTGTAAGCACCAGCAGAATTATTCAGATTCTTGATAATGATGAGCATACACCCGATAATGGAAACATCGTAATCGGGAAGTTAAAAGGGGAAGTGGAATTCAGGCAGGTTTGGTTTGCTTACAACGAGGCAGATTATGTACTTAAAAACATTTCTTTCAACGCAAAAAAAGGGGAGACGATTGCATTTGTTGGTGCTACAGGCGCTGGCAAATCCTCTATCATAAACCTGCTGAACAGGTTTTATGAGATAAACAGGGGTAGCATCACGGTGGATGGAGTGGAAATCTACGAGTATGACCTCAAATCGCTGAGAGATAATATCGGCCTCGTATTACAGGACGTATTTTTGTTTTCTGATAGCATCAGACAAAATATTACCCTGGGTAATCCGGAGATCACGGACGAGCAGATTATGCATGCAGCAGATTTAGTGGGTGCGGGGAAGTTTATTGAACGGTTGCCCGGAGGGCTCGATTATAATGTGATGGAGAGGGGTGCAACGCTTTCGGTAGGCCAGCGACAGATCATTTCATTTGTCAGAGCGATGGTATATGATCCGCAGATTATCATTCTCGACGAAGCCACAAGCTCAGTGGATACGGAAACCGAGGAAATGATACAGGAAGCAATTGAAAAACTGATGCAAGGCCGGACTTCCATTGTGATCGCGCACCGGCTCTCCACAATCCAAAAAGCAGATAAGATCATTGTACTGGATAAGGGTGAGGTAAAAGAGGCAGGAACGCATCAGGAACTCCTTGATAAAAATGGATTTTATGCACAACTTCATCGAATGCAATACAGAGAAGCAAGCTAATAGAGAGTATTTTTACTATTTTTACCGTGAAATCTGTATTTCATTACAATATTCCACAATTTTTTAATATTGTATCGTACTAAATTGTTCCTTAATGGCCGTAATCAGGTATTTAGTGGCTTGTTTTTTCATGGTTTGTGTTTCGCTGATTGCTTACGGGCAACGGTCAGATATTACGCGAAAAAATAATAAGGTCAAGAATTACAGCAGTGTTAAGTTCAAGAAAAATAAAAAAATGGCGGTTATTTGCCCCATTTTTCATCTTAGTGAGTATCCATATCAGGGAATTGGTTTCAAAATCGGAGATCCCTTTGCCATTACCTATAAATTTTATGCGTCCAAAAATTTTGCCTTAGGAATTGATTTTGGTAAAGCAGCCAGCGGACTTTACAGCAACCTGCATAAAGACCGGTTTGAAAATGCATTTCCTCCAGTCGGTGATACGGTTTTTGTGTATCAGGGACATAATGTATTGAACCAAAATGTATTTTCAGCCAAAGTGTTCTATTATAAAGAGGGCCCCCGGGTGCTGAAAGGACTTGATTTATATGTCGGCGTCGGCTGGCAGGTTCAGTTTGCGGATGTAAAGTATGACTATCTAAAAGTACGAACGGTGCCTCCGGAAACGATCAGGACTGCTCAGACCGCTCTGTCATTTCAACCCATGGGACCGGAATTTGTATTTGGGCTGGAATATGCAAATTTCAATTTTCCGATTTCTGCATTTCTCGAAGGAGGCCTGTTTTATAACTTCGATCCGGAGCAGCAATGGCGCCGTTTTCAGGGTGGAATCGGCATCCGCTATGTGTTTTAGCCGGGAAGAACAATGAGTAGAAAAGCGTTGCTTATACTTTTTGGTGTGCTGCTTCCTGGTTTAACTATTTTTTACTATTACCTCGGGGGGTTCAATCAGGTTGATTATTCGGTGAAAGAATTAGAGGGAGCATACACCATAATCGGGCAAAACCTAGAAGGAAAATACAACGACCTTGAATTTGAAAAAATATTTACAGCTGTAAAGAAGCTGATCAAAAATGGCCAGGTCCATGGAACCTTGGTAATCGTGAATTATAATGACAACTATGATGAATACGAGGGGACGGTAACATATACCATTGGTGTTTTAGTTGATAATGAAGGTAATGATGTTCCGGAAGGATTTGAAATTTTCACTATCCGTGCATCAAAAGTTGTGCGGGCCACCATTCATGCGCATAACATTGTGATGCCTGCTCCGGCAACAATTTTTAAAGGCGCGAACCGCGTGGCAAAACAGCATAATCTGACACTCAGTGATTATTCTATCGAGCAATACATGGGTGAACGTCAACTGGTGATTGATTTTCCTGCCAGGTAACCTGTGACCGTTCAGAGTATCTCCTCAGCAAGTAGTTGCTTCTCATAAAGTTCCTTATAGGCTCCTTCCTGTGCCAGTAATGATTCGTTGGTACCCTTTTGAATAATTCTTCCATCGTGTAAAACAATAATCTTGTTTGCCAGCTTGGCCGAGGATATGCGATGCGATATGATGATGGTGGTCCGGTTTTTCATGATCTTTTTCATACTTTCCAGTATGGTATTTTCCGTTTTGGTGTCCACGGCAGATAACGCATCATCAAGAATCAGAATCCGGGGTTTTCGTGTAATGGCACGGGCTATGGATACGCGTTGTTTCTGCCCCCCTGACAGGGTTATGCCTCTTTCGCCTATGCGGGTGTTAAGCCCATCCGGAAACTGCTGTACATTGTCATAAAGGTCGGCATCCCTGGCAGCCTGTATAATTTCTTCACTGTCAAGGTTTAATGAGCCAAAAGAGATGTTATTGTAAAGGGAATCAGAAAAGAGGAAAACATCCTGCGGTACATATCCGAGTTGGCTCCTGTAAGCGGAAAGGTCCAGGTCCTTCAACCCCGTATCATCGATCAGGATGGTTCCTGAAGTTGGGTCATACATTCGGCATAGCAGGTTGGCAATCGTACTTTTGCCTGAGCCGGTGGTACCGATAACGGCAAGTGATTCTCCCGGTTTCAGCGAAAATGACACATCAGTAAGCGCTTTAATGCCAGTATCTGGATAAACGAAAGAGACATTTTTAAATGTAACACCTCCTTTTATTTCCTTCTTGATATCTTTTTCAGAGGAAAAGCCGGGTTTTATTTTAAGAAATTCATTAATGCGCTTCTGTGAAGCAGCGGCTCGTTGAATGATGCTGGTTACCCAGCCCAGTGATGCCACCGGCCAGGTCAGCAGGTTTACATAAATAATAAACTCAGCGATAATTCCAAAACTTGCAGTACCGTTTATCACCTGTTTACCTCCAACAAATACAACCAATACCGTACTTAATCCGATCAACGCCATAATAATCGGAAAAAACAAGGCATTCACGGAAGTAAGCTTCATCGACTTTTCCTTGTAGCCGTCGCTGGACACTTCGAATTTAGCAATCATATCATTTTCACGAACAAATGATTTAATTACCCGGATACCTGAAAATGCTTCCTGCACAAAGGTAGAAAGACCGGACAGGCTTTTCTGGATTTCCTCCGACCTTCTGTTGATGATGTTATTTACGTAGTAAATGCTTATCGAAAGAACGGGCAGCGGTACAAGCGTATAAAATGTAAGCCGGGGATTTATTGAAAACATGTAGGGGATCAGGATCAAAAAGAGAATGACGAGGTTTAGCCCGTACATGATGGAGGGCCCAAGATACATTCGCACACGGCTGACATCTTCAGAAATTCGGTTCATCAGGTCGCCCGTACTGTTTTTCCTGTAAAAACTCAGCGGAAGTATCTGATATTGATGGTATATTTCATTTTTGAGGTCATACTCAATGTGACGCGACATCACAATGAGGGTCTGACGCACAAGAAACAGGAAACCTCCCCGTAATAATGCCATGATTAGGATTAAAACGGCATAGAAAAATATGCTGCCTGCAAATATTCCATAAAATGTCTTCTGAATTTCAAGGCCCTGAAATCCTTTATACAGCGCTATATTTTCTATCACCAGGTCAAGCGCCCGGCGTACCAGTTGTGCCGGAATAATCTGAAAAACGTTGGAAATTATAATAAACAGGATTCCGGAAAGAAAATAATACTTGTATTTGAAAAAATATTTATTAAGGTAAGAAAGCTCTTTCACAGAACAGTGTTTTATTAGAATTGATAATTTCCAAAGATATTTCTGCAAACGATTGAATCTTCATGTAAACTTATTTTTGCCATCGTTTTGTTATAATAAAGTTGATTGTTATAGTCGGTCAAATGCAGTATTTTTGATACCATTGCGTTTATAGCAGGACTCAAAAATAAAGAATAATATCTACATAAATCATGATTGACATACAGGAATCAGAATTAGTGGCAGAAGTTTCCGTATTCGACAAACTGTCAGAAAAAGGGCATGAGCAAGTTGTATTTTGCCATGATGAAACTACCGGCCTTAAAACCTTAATAGCCATACATAATACCGTCCTGGGGCCAGCCCTGGGTGGTACAAGAATGTGGAATTACAGCACCGAGCAGGAAGCGCTTACCGATGTACTCCGGCTTTCGCGGGGGATGACTTACAAAGCGGCCATCAGCGGATTAAATATCGGCGGCGGCAAAGCGGTGATAATCGGTGATGCGGCAAAGCTTAAAA
>QIDJ01000100.1 GCA_003228395.1 Flammeovirgaceae bacterium | reverse complement strand
GCATTTCCGGTGTTAACTACAGATTTATTCATAGTTTTAAAGATTGGTTATTTTTGAGACCGCTAATTTATGAATCATAATTTTATGAAGGTATTAGTACGTGGAAATGATAGCAACATTCTGGAATTTTCAACAAAATTCAAGGATCAATTTAGCTACGACACCGATACTGAAAACAGTGCAACCATTGATATTTCGGGATATGATGTGGTTTTTGATTTTTTTACAGATGAATTTCCTGAAAATCCGGAGCAATACATTCACCAGGCACATCAGGTAATTTTTTGTAATAGCATAAAATATGGAAGGGTACGGAGTGCCTGAAATATTTATAGATTACTAATTTATATATAAACCAAGGTGCAGCCTTGCCTGCGGAAGGCAGGCGCACCGTAATATTAATCCTGCCATGTGCAATATGTAATTACTTGCATACAAGGCCTTTATCTGATAATCAACAACTTACACATTTACGATTGTAAAATGATGCGGTTGGAAGTTACTGCTCTGAGAAAAAAAACAATTTCTTTTTATCAATCAGTTTTAGCGAAAGGTAGCCCACTGTTATCAGTATCCACAACCCTGCCAGTTCATGCACGTGTGCATTGAAATAGCTACTACCATGTATCCTGTATAAATTCACAGAAACAAGCATGATCGCTCCTGTCATCCACAAGTAGGTAGTGTTGTACTCATTAAATACGGCATCTTTTGTGCGGAACTGAAGTGAATGAATGGTACTGCCAATGCCTTTTATACGTGGAAACCATTGGTTTGTATTTGCACAATATCTTTTATAATCAGACCCGAATTTTCCGTATAGAAAATCTTCTTCAGCCAGAATTATAGACTGATATATAAATATAAAAAAAGGTGCAATAATGAGTAGGGACAAAAGCGAGTTTGATAAAATGGCCATACCTGTCAGCATCAATACATTCCCAACATACATTGGATTACGGCAATGTGCAAATATCCCTTCGGTTACTAATCCATCAGCATAAATTTTTCGGTTTCTTCCCCCCCGGTTTATATAAACCAACCCGATAGTAAGCATCCTGACGACCTGTCCTGAAAGTGTTATTGACAGTCCTGTCAGCAACACGATGGAATAATTCTGTGTAATCTGGGTTGCAGGTACAAATAACATCAGGTAAAATAACGGAAAAAGATAGTTTCTGTGATGAAAGAAAAAATTGCCGATTTTTACCATTTTATTTTACTGCAATAAATCCGGAAAAATTGTACCACTTGAAAAACACTTCTATATGTTTGAAACCACATTCCTTAAGCATGACTTCATTTTCCTTCAATTTGTATGGAATTAATACGTTTTCGAGCGATTCGCGCTTTTTTGCAATTTCTGTCTGACTGTAATTGTTGGCCTGTTTAAAATCATAATAATATTTTATAAACATACGGTTAAACAGAGTGGCTTCACCCAGCACCTTTTCAATCACTATAAGTGCACCATTTTCATTTAATTGATCATTTATACTCTTCACTAATTTTTCCCTGTAAAGCGGCCGGACAAACTGAAGGGTAAGGCACAAAATTACAACGGAAGGATTCTCCAGCAATACGCCATTGTTGATGTCGGCTTTGACAAGCTCAATATCACGGGTAATCCCCGCACTCTTTAAATTTTTTCTGCACGATTTTAGCATTTCGTCAGAATTATCAATACCAACAAACCTGACTTTAGGATTAATCACTTTATCCAGATTCATCATGGTAGTTCCCGTAGAGCAGCCCAGATCATATATTTGTGTTCCTTCCACAACGAAATCAGCGGCCAACTCGGTGATCATGCGCTGGATTTCAAGATAAAACGGAACGGACCGGACCACCATGTCATCAAATACTGAAACAACCGCCCTGTTAAATTCAAAATCAGTCACCTTCTGACGTGAGTCATCAAAAATTTTATCTTTACTCATTTTTTATTCAACCTTTTTTAATGATGCCTTAAGGCTACAAAAAATCATAAATAAATACAATCAAGCCCGGGGTTAATTTGGCTTCCTGTATGCGTAATTTATAGATATTTATAGATACTTATAGATACTTCGGCATCTCAGGAACAAATCATTATTTAAAAAACCGGATTTCAACAATTCCCGCATTTAATTGTTCCGGATCGAATACGGATACCGGACGCTTTTTGTCGCCATATCCTGCCGCAATAATCCTGTTTTGGCTAATTCCATTCTCCACAAGGATTTTCGCCAGTGCTTCAGCCCTTTTTGCTGTAAGGTCATTATGGTACGTGTATTTAATTTCAATATGTTCAATACTGTCCACCCTGGCTGCCAGTGAAGCTAAAAACAACCGGGCAAGTAACGTATCGTTATGCACAACCGCCAGCGAATCATTCCATACTTTAAGTATCGAGTCTGCTTCAAAAGGTTTTAACCTGGACAATGAAGCCTGAATGCTGTCTGCAAGCTGCGTACTGTCAGCAGGTTGCACAAGGTCAGCCAGATGCACGCTATCAGCCAGATGCACACTGTCCGTATCGTGCATGGTATTTTCAATCCAGGTGGTATCAGCAGGCGGGAGGCCGGCAAGATACAGGGCGGTGTCCAGGGTGAGAACGATCTCATAGCGGATGACGGTATCTGCAATAATTTCTGTAAGCCCGGGACGGGGAATGGTATCCATGACTACAGAATCCTGATAGGCGGCAATCTCAAACAGAAAATCTTCATTTCTGTTTAACAGCCTTTTAAGCCGCTTGATCTCCGGCCCGGATCTTTCGTCTAATTCCGGACTGTTTTCGTGATATTTCAACGCCGTTAATGGCAGTATGGTTTCATCTGCAATGCTGGCAAGCGTATAGTCTGCTTTTGTTTGCCTGGAAGTCCTGAGTTCTGTCAGGTCCAACAACTCTGAAAAATAAATTTCAGGCCCACCTCGTGCGTTTACCGAAAAATCATATACACCCCCTTCGGGAATAATTACCGTGTACGAACCGTCTTCAGTATCAGGGCGCGAGATTGTCATCATGTTGCCTGTTTCAAAATTTACAACTCTGATTTCTGAATTCAGGGGTTCTCCATTGCTGTTTATTACATACCCGGTTTTTATAACCACTTTATCCGGCCTGAATTTTTCAGGAACCGGGGTCTCAGCAAAATTAAATTTATCGCGCTCATTTTTTTGAGCAGTGATCAGAAGGCTGGTACGATAATACATGCCTACATATAATTTGCCTTCCAGTTCGTTCAAGAATGGTATTTCTTCCGGATTTCTCCATGCCTCACCTTCCATTTTGGTATAATACCATTTCGCCGGGCCATCGGTACGCGTAGAAGAAATGAAGTACATTGTTTTATTATCCGGAAAAAACCGCGGCATACGTGTATCTCCTGAATTAATTGCCGGGGTGAGCGCAACGGGGTCATTCCAGCCGATGATCCTGCCTCTTTTTCGTTTGGATACCATGATTTCACAATCCTGCACATCATTGCCAGACTTAATTTTGCATCGCGTAAAATACAATTCATTGCCATCGGTTGAAAGGCAGGGAAACGTTTCATTCACGGTAGAATTCAGCGGCGCTCCGAAATTACGGGGAGTGGACCATTTTGAACCGTTAAAAGCTGTCCACCATAAGTCATACCCCCCCACGCCTGCTCCGCCCCTGGAAGCATAGATCAGCAATGTGCCGTCGAAACTGAGGCAATAAGCTCCCTGCATGATTGTTTTGGCCGGGCTTAGAACAGTCATATCATCCGGGGCAAGCCACTTTCCACCGGCGTCTCTGTGCGATAATTTGATCTTAAAACTACCGTCTTCGGTATAATCATTCATAAAAACCATTGTGCTGCCATCACCACTCAGAAATGGGTAAATGTTATTATATGCTGGTTTGTTGATGGCTCCCCGAAGAAATCTTGTTTTTCGCTGGGCCAATGTAATGATTGGTATTATAATTAAAATCATTAACAAAACTGGTCTAAAATCACGGCTCATAAGCTTGAATGTCATCAATTTTGATAGTATAAAAACAGTTGTAACTAATGCAACCATTGCCAGATTCATATCATCTTGCTAATGGTATATCGGACAAATTACTTTAAAATGAATTACTGTTCAAGAAACCTGCCAATCTTATTTACAGTCAGTATTTCATTTCTTTTAATCTTTGTCCCCGTTTTTGCATTTAGTCAACTGCTTGGCCTGGAACCCCCGGCAACAAAATGGAATAAAATCAGTACGCCCTACGTAGAGGTGATTTATGAGCCCGGGGTATATCCATTGGCAATAAGAACAGCGGATTTGATTCAGAAGTTGGCTCAGAGAGACAGCACATTCATAGGGGGCCAGGCTCAAAAGGTGCCGGTTATACTTCACAGCCAATCTACTTTACCCGCGGGTGTACCCCTGCTGGCGCCCTGGAAGTCTGACTGGACCATTACATCGGCGCTAAACCCATTTATGGGTACTGTCAGTTAGATTGACCTGCTGTCGGTCCATGAATATCGCCACCATCAGCAAATGCAGCGGGCAAAGCACGGATGGTTTGGCGGATTTATGCGCGGGCTGATGGGACAAATAGGTTGGTTTATTAATACATTAACCACACAACCAACCTGGTTTTTTGAAGGCGATGCAACCATGAAGGAACTGGAAGGAGGTGATATATTGCGAAAAGCCGGTATGGCCACAACGTATGAACAGAAAGTGTTTAAGCCGGCTATGCAGGGTTTATTTAAATTTCATTCCTGGACGACGTTTTTGTCACACTTGGCAAGATCAGCTATGGGGCGCTGTATCCTGTTTTCGATGCGGGATATTCATAAAATGTGCGCGCTTCAAAAATAATTTTTGACTCTGCCTACAATCTGGAATCGTATAGCTGGAATGAGCACCAGGTTTTTGGCGGTATATCCATACCTTTCAATCTGTCAAAAGGCGTCTATCATACCAATTTGAAACCCGTAGTTCAGGTAACCCGGCATTTTATAAAGGAAAAAACTGGCGAACCGGTTCCTTTAGGGCAAGAATTTACTTCTTATACTACCGGATTAACTTTTTCACGTATCAGCTCGGCTGCAAGGCAACAAATAAAGTCACCATGGGCTCAAACTGTTACCCTCAACTACGCACGCACGTTAGATAAAGATAATCCCGGCGAATTGTTTTATTCATCCGCAGCGCGTATTTTTCCCAACCCGCTTACATTCCGGCTGACATGCGCGGGATTTCCACGGTACCTGATACCGCCCACTCCGCTCACCGAGGCTTTAAGCGTACCTGATACATTAACTTTTGCTCCGCCTACACCGCTTATCGAAATATCACAGTCATCAGATTCCAATTCGTATGCATCCAGGCTTCCTGCTCCGGACATACTTACTACCTGGTTGTTTGCCGAGCCTTTAAGCTTGATATAGCCGGCGCCTGTCAATTTAATGTCAAGTATGGATACATCAAGTTCCATTTCGATCATACCGGCTCCCGAAAGCGTAAGGTTCAGTTTTTCTGAAACGACAGGTGATTCTGTAAAAATAGCAGAGGCGCCGCTATTTAATATCCGGTTAATGTTCCGGTAAGTAATATAGACTTTTATTCCATCGCTGCCGCGGATTTTTTTCGTAGAAGAAATGGACAAGGTATTCTGGTAGACTTCTACTTCTATATATTCAAGCAGGTTTTCATCCACATTGATCACCACCTTTGGTTCATTGCCTTTCTCCAGAAATACTTCATAGTTACCACGAATGGTAATCTCATCAAAATCATCAGGATAATGTGTATTCACCACCATTTCTCCATTCCCACGCTTGTATTGCAGGGTGTCGCATGCGTTTAAATGCAGGAAAAAAAGAACGAACAGTACGGCTTCAGTAATTCGTTTTATTTTCATAATCGCATTATTAATTTATTGCTTCAAGTTACATCTTAATTATTTCAGCAACAACCGCATTTCATTGCAAATGCAAATTGGTTATTACTTAGGGTTGGTTTAATTTTGACCAAATTTTTTTTAGGATACGGATGGAAAGAGATCAACTCATATTTGAATTAATAGAGAAAGAACAGGCAAGACAAGAGCAGGGGCTCGAACTCATTGCTTCCGAAAATTTTACTTCCCGTCAGGTGATGGAAGCTACGGGCAGTGTACTTACCAATAAATATGCTGAAGGCCTGCCGGGAAAACGGTATTATGGTGGCTGCGAAGTAGTGGATGAAGTTGAAGAAATTGCCCGTACCAGGGCCAAAGAATTATTCGGGGCTGCATGGGTGAATGTGCAGCCTCATTCCGGTGCGCAGGCAAATGCAGCCGTCATGCTGTCCGTTCTTCAGGCGGGCGATAAAATACTCGGATTTGATTTATCGCACGGTGGACATCTGACACATGGGTCGCCGGTTAATTTTTCCGGAAAACTGTATAAACCGGTTTTTTATGGTGTTGAAAAGGAAACAGGCACCATTGACTGGGACCGGGTAAAAAAAATAGCAAAGAAGGAAAAGCCCAAACTGATCATTTGCGGAGCGTCCGCTTACAGCCGCGATTGGGACTACAAACGACTTCGTGAAGCTGCTGATCAGGTGGGAGCCATCTTGCTGTCTGATATTGCCCATCCTGCCGGATTAATAGCCAGAGGACTGCTAAACGACCCAATGGAATACTCGCATATCGTAACCACCACCACGCACAAAACATTGCGTGGACCACGGGGAGGGATGATTCTTATGGGTAACAATTTTGATAATCCCTGGGGTCTGAAAACCCATAAAGGCGCCATCCGCAAAATGTCCGCCATCCTTGATTCCGGCGTGTTTCCGGGCACACAGGGAGGTCCGTTGGAGCATGTAATCGCTGCCAAAGCGGTTGCTTTCGGCGAAGCCTTGACTGACAGCTATTTCTATTATGTATTGCAAATACAAAAAAATGCGAAGGCATTGGCATCGGCATTCATCGAAAAAGGGTATAAGATCATTTCTGATGGTACCGATAATCATATGATGCTCATTGACCTCCGGTCAAAAAATCTGACCGGAAAAGAGGCGGAGAATCATCTTATCAGAGCAAATATTACTATTAACAAAAACATGGTGCCTTTCGATGAAACTTCGCCGTTTGTCACCTCAGGCATGCGCATTGGCGTAGCTGCCGTGACTACACGAGGATTGAAAGAAGAAGATATGCCCAGGATTGCTGAGCTGATCGACAAGGTGCTTGAAGGCAATGATAATGACAACCTGATTCTGGAAACGAAACACAAAGTGAACACATGGATGCAATCATTTCCATTGTATGCTGAAACATCTGAAGTTACCTGATTTTCATGAATTTATTTTAGTCAATATAATACACTCACGTGGCAAAAAAACAACGCCCACCGATATCGGAAGAAAATCACGAAAAGGACCTTGAGAAAGAAATGGGATTTCTGGACCATCTTGAAGAGTTGAGATGGCATCTTATCCGGGCCTTTGTAGCTATTCTCGTGTTTGCCGTTGCCGCCTTTTTATCGAAAGACTTTGTTTGGAATACGCTTATCCTTGGGCCTTCGAGACCTGATTTCATTACCTTCAGGTTGCTTTGTAAGGCTGCCGACGCCCTTCAGTCGGAAGTTCTATGTATTACCGAACTTCCGTTTATTATACAGAGCCGGAAAATGACAGGGCAGTTTTCTATGCACATTACCTCCTCGGCAGTCATCGGGCTTATTTTCTCTTTTCCCTACGTATTCTGGGAATTATGGCGCTTTATCAGTCCGGGATTGTACCGGAAAGAACGCAAGCATGCAAAAGGGGCTGTATTTTTTGTAAGTCTGTTGTTTTCAATTGGTGTACTGTTTGGTTACTTTATAATTTCTCCGCTATCGGTAAATTTCCTCTCCCATTATCAGGTTGATCCCAGTGTGGTAAATGAATTCGACATAACATCCTATGTTTCAACAATGACCATGCTCGTGCTGGCGTCTGCTTTTGTATTTCAGCTCCCGGTAGTCGTATATTTTTTATCCAAAGTTGGTTTTATTACCCCAAATGTTATGCGCACATACCGAAAGCACGCCATTGTGGTAATTCTGGTGCTGGGCGCCCTGCTTACACCTCCGGACCCGATCAGCCAGGTACTTATTGCGATTCCTTTGATGGGATTATACGAGATCAGCATTTATGTGTCGGCGTTTGTATTGCGAAAAGAAAAAGAAGCGCTTGAAAAAGCGATTGGTAAACCTAAACATGTAACTTAGTTTTATGAAAATTGCACTTGGGGGTGATCATGCAGGCTTCGAATTAAAAGCCGGCCTGGTAGAAAGCTTACGCAATCAGGGACATGATGTGAAAGATTTTGGCCCTTATTCGGATGAACCTGCAGATTACCCGGACTTTGTACACCCGGTAGCGGAAGCGGTAGAACACAGCTTATATGAATTCGGAATTCTGATTTGTGGCAGCGGCAACGGGGTAGCCATGACGGCTAATAAACATGCCGGTATCAGGGCCGCATTGTGCTGGACATCCGAGCTGGCAACATTGGCACGGCAACACAACAATGCCAACATCCTTTGCATGCCGGCACGTTTTATCAGCTACGAATCGGCCGTGGCTATTACTGATGCTTTTTTGTCATCAGGGTTTGAAGGGGGAAGACACGAAAGAAGAGTGAATAAGATCAGTTGCTGATCCGTATATATATTTTCCCTTCTTTCCGATATTGCTGGCGTATTACCGGAGCCTTTTTTGTCAGTTTATTAAAGTAATTTTTCGTATCGATCACATAACCGGGTTTTTCGTTTAAAATCGAGTTCATAATCAGAGACAGGTACACATACCGGTTCATATTTTCCCAGGCATACTGTGAAATTCTCCAGTTAATAAACGGTGTAGCCGGATATGCATCCCTGTAAATACTGATATTATCACCCAAAAAGGCCACCTTTTTACCTTTAACCATATTTTCATTACTATGGGGGATTACGTAATATGACCGAAAGTTGAAGAGGCTGGAGGGGTTACTGGTTAAGGTCGATTTCCAGTTAATCCCGATCATCACCGTAAGCAATATAATAAAGAAAATTTCTGTACCTGGTCCTTTTTTTCCCAGAATAAAAAAGTAACTCACGAAATAGGAAAGCGCAGGTACAAACACAAGAAGAACGAATGGGTAACGGTCAATTTCAATATACAGCACCAGGCTGCTCAAAACCAACAATGTGAACATCATTTGTAATACCCGTGACTGGTAGTTGGTCAGTCTGGCTCTACGGGCAATTCTCACTATTGCCAGAAGCAGGTAAATTACAACAGGTGCTGCAAGTACAGGCATAAAATTATAAGAAACAATATTTCTGCCGGCAAGGATAAACCAGGGAGCAAGGTGATTTGCCTGGAAAAATTCGAGGGTATCTGCAAAATAAAAATAAATAACAGTGAGTGCAAAAGGAAGTATCCAGCCATACAGGATCAGCAAGTATCTTCGGGGCACTGTTGAGGAAAACAGTACCAGGGCAATAACAAAAAAAGGTCCCATTGCCGCTAATGGAAAATGAAATAAGGCAGCAATTCCAAGATATAAACCAATGCTGAAAAGTTTTTCATCTTTTCTGGCCCGGAATTCTATCTGACTGATCACATTATTGAGGGCAAGAAGCACAAATGTAAGCCCAAGTAACATGGGAGAAAGTGTAAAAAAATCAAAGAATGCTGATGACAACAACGCATAAATAATGCCGGGAATGTAGTTATTTTCACTAAAAATCTTGCCCTTAATGGCAATATAATTAAATAGCGCCGCCTGAAAGAACGAAACAAACAGTGCAGGAATCAGGTATGCCCACTGAGACCTGCCAAACATCCAGTCAAGAATCCAGTAGGTTCCGGCCGATAAAGGAGAAATATAATCCCAGATTTCATAATACATCATGAAACCATCCGACATTCTCTCGCCAGCCAGCATCCACCTGAGTTCCGGTATCAGTATATCACCCTGGCCAAGCCAAAATGGCATCCTGCAGATAACCAGAAGTATAAATACTCCGATAAGTCTGTACGGATCGTTAAGTCTGAAAAAATTCAGCACGCTGTGTTTGATATTTGAAAACGGAAAATACTTTAATCTTGAGAAAAAACTAAAATAATTGTAATATTTGCAAACGTTGTCCCTTTCTTATTTTTCTCAAAGACCGGTAAGCATGAATGAAAACAAGCGCCAGAAAAAAGTTGCCAGGCTAATCCAGAAAGAGCTTGGCGACATCTTTCAAAAAGACAAGCGGAATATACTTGAAAATGCTTTCGTAACCATAACTGATGTTGGAATTACACCCGATCTGTCAATAGCACGGGTATATGTAAGTATGATGCTTGTGAAAAACCAGCAGGAACTTATTGACAAGATTAATCACAGAAAAAGCGAGATAAGGGGTATTCTGGGGCGCAGGGTGGGCAAACAATTGCGGATTGTACCTGATTTGGAGTTTTATATAGATGAAATACAGGAAAATGCCTCCAGGCTGGATGCGCTCATCGATAGCCTCGATATCCCTCCAGCTGAAGACGATGGTGAAACAGATAATAATGAAAATTTAAGTTGAATCGGCATTTTATTCCAC
>QIDJ01000141.1 GCA_003228395.1 Flammeovirgaceae bacterium | reverse complement strand
ATTGCTGCTATTGCATTTTTTATACCGTTAATCACCGCTACCGGAGGAAATGTTGGGATCCAGTCTTCTACGTTGGTCGTGCAAAGCCTGGCCAATCCCTCTGCATTTGATGAAAACATTTTTCAAAAAATGATCAAGGTATTTCTGGTTGCCATTTTGAACGGCTTGTTGCTTGCAACCCTGGTATTTGGATTTGTAATGGTTATCAATAACTGGGACCTTCAGCTTTCAATGGTGGTTTCTGTAGCGTTATTTTCCGTAGTAGTAATTGCATCCTTTCTTGGTACGTTAATTCCGCTTATACTGGAGAAAGCAGGGATTAACCCGGCGCTGGCTTCCGGCCCTTTTATCACCACCGCCAACGATCTGGTAGGCCTTGGCATTTATTTCACCATTATTCATTTTCTCTATAATTAAAATATTCATTAATTCTTCAGTTTCATATGAACCGATGTTTAATTATTGACAGCATTCAGGAGATTATTATCAAGAATTTGAATAATGAAGGTGTTATTGTTGATTACAGGCCCAATATTACACGTGAAGAAATCCTTCAGGTTATTGAGGCCTATGAGATTCTCGTTGTACGCGGTAAAACAAGAATTGACAGCAAAGTCATTGAAAAAGGAAAACGTCTCAAAATAATTGCAAGAGCCGGATCAGGCCTCGATATTCTCGACGTTGACTATATCCGGTCAAAAGGTATAAAAATCGTAAATTCTCCCGAGGCAAACCGCGATGCTGTGGGCGATCATACTGTTGGAATGTTGCTTTCATTAATGAATAAACTCCATGTAGCTGACAAGCAGGTGCGGGCTAAATTGTGGGACAGGGAAAACAACAGGGGTTATGAACTGCAGGGCAAAATTGTCGGAATAATCGGATATGGTAATATGGGAAAGGCATTTGCTACACGGCTACATGGGTTCGGGTGTCAGGTGATTGCCTACGACAAATACAAAAAAGGATTCGGGGATGCAAAATACAGAGAGGTGAGTATGGATGAAGTGTTTGATCAGGCTGACATTCTGAGTTTACATGTACCCCTTACAGATGAAACCCGCGGGATGGTGGATGAGAAGTATATCGACAGGTTTAAAAAAAGTTTCTTTTTACTGAATACAGCCCGTGGCGAGGTGGTTCCGATGAAATCAGTTGTATATGGACTGAAGAGTGGGAAATTAATGGGTGCAGCGCTGGACGTGCTCGAATGTGAAAAACTTGCCATGTTAAATAGTGTACAGAATCGTTATTTTGAATATCTTGCAAGTTCTGATAAAACGTTGCTAACTCCTCATGTGGGCGGATGGTCTTACGAGTCGTACGAGAAGATCAGTAAAGTTTTGAGCGAGAAAATTATGGCGAACTTAGGTTGAATTTGCTAACTTAAGAACCTTGTTAATCTTTTTCATGTTGAAAATTTGATGATTTGAAACTGAATTTCGGAAAACGGATTGAAAGTATTCTGGAAAAACCTATTCTTACAAACACGATTGTACTAGGGGTGGTATTCCTGTTGGTGGTTACTATAAGTTTGCCATATTATCTTTCTGAAGATCGCAATTTTTTGAGTGGCATACTTCAGGAGGCACACGGAATGTTATTCGATATTGCGATAATTGGTATTCTTATCTATTGGCTGAACGACAGAGGACGGACACATCAGCAGATACGGTCGTATAAAGATGAAATTGATGATTTCAGAATGTGGGAATCTGAAGAAGCGGCCTTTCGTACCGTGGGGAATATTAAAAGACTTAACAGAAACAAGATTTATGCGATCAACCTTGTAAATTGTTATCTTTCGAAAACAAATTTAACCGAAGTATGCCTCACAGGATCAAATATCAATTCCGCGGATATTTCAAGCGCTGTATTGCCGGGAGCAGATTTGAGTGACACACGGCTGAACCAGACTAATTTTGAGAATTCTAACCTGAACAATGCTATTCTTGAAGGAGCTTTTGCCAGTGGCGCTATCTTCAAGGATTCATATCTGATTAAAGCAAATTTCAGGCATTCATTTTTAATCAAGGCAAACTTTGAAAATGCTTATTTGATGGAGGCTGACTTAAGAAATTGTCATCTTACCGGCGCTGAATTTAAAGATGCAAACCTTTATAAAGTTGATTTCCGGGGTGCAGAAGGGTTGACAATCGAGCAATTAGCACAAGCCAAATCGCTCTACCTGGCTAAATTTGATGACGAAATACAGGAGAAAGTTTTATCGCTTATACCGGAATTGGTGGGTTAAGTATTTTGAACATCAGAAAATTCACTTTATTTTTGCAACCCGCTAAAAAATAACGCGGTCTAAAAATCTGACGGTTTCATATTAAATGAACCGTTTTTTATTTCAAAATACAATATAATTGATTATGGCAAAGGTGTCGTACTATACAAAAGAAGGATTGGATAAGATCATAAACGAGCTCCGTGTGTTGCAGTCTAAAGGCAGAGCGGAGATTGCCAGACAGATTGCTGATGCACGCGATAAAGGTGATTTAAGTGAAAATGCCGAATATGATGCCGCAAAAGATGCACAGGGTCACCTGGAAGCCAAAATTGCCAAGCTTGAGCAAATTGTAGGAAATGCACGTGTGATCGATGAATCTTCTATCAATACATCGAAAGTATCAATATTATCAAAAGTTACCATCAGGAATATGCAAAACAGGGCAACGGTAACATATATGCTTGTGGCTGAAGAAGAAGCCGATCTGAATGCCGGGAAAATTTCGGTTCAGTCACCTATTGGCAGCGGTTTGCTCGGTAAAAAGAAGGGGGATAAAGCCAAAATTTCAACCCCGGGAGGTGATATTGAATTCAAAATAGTGGATATTGCAATTTGATGGCATCTATATTCACAAAAATCATCAACAGGGAAATTCCCAGTCATATCGTGGCTGAAGACCAGGATTATTTAGCTTTCCTGGATATAAATCCACTTGTATTAGGTCATACCCTGGTGGTACCAAAGAAAGAGATTGATTATATCTATGATCTTGACGACAACCTGCTTGCCGGTATGCATTTATTTTGCAAACGGGTAGCCAGGGCCATTGAATCGGTTGTTGAATGTGACCGGATCGGGGTGGCTGTGATTGGACTGGAAGTACCCCATGCGCACATTCATTTAGTACCTATTAATTCAATGGATGATATAAATTTTGCCCGGCCAAAACTATCTCCCTCCCTGGAAGAACTTTCCAGTATCAGCGATAAAATTATTGCTGCCTTTAAATGAACTGATTTGACGAAGTCCGGTTATATTAATGCAGCGCTTTAAACGAGGAGATTACCCGACATCGCTTCGCGAATCCCCACTATGCATCGGGGCAGGCCGGTAATGACGTTAGATTGAATATTTTTCGTAATAAAAAAAGCCAGAGCGCAAAAAACAGGTTTTTGATATTACCCACGCTCTGGCTATCCAACCCACAACCCCACTCACAAACTTTCGGGTCGGATTTCTTAAACAACGTTTACAATATATAATGCCAAAGCCGGGCCAAAACCCGGAATAGCTGTTTTTAGCTTGTTTTCATCATTTATGCCCTATTGGCAGTTCCAAAATGGGAATAATTGTCCTGAAACAGGAAAAGTACTAAAGGGTTAGTGTTGGATCAGCGCTTTATAATACGGCCGCTTATACGATAATTTTTCGCAAACAGGTTGAAAAAATACAATCCGGCCGGCAGCGGTGTGCCGGAAGCATTCTGACCATGCCAGACGAAATCACCTTCCACCTGACCGGTGCGGAAAACTTCCTGGCCATTTGCATTAAAAAATTGAATGCTGAAATTTCCAGGCATTTCAAACATGATTTGTTCTGAAAACGGATTGGGTTTAATTACCGGACGGCTTGTCGCGTAACCGCTTTCTGAAATACCCGTAGTGAGGAATAAATTTGTGTCAAGCCATTCCAGTCTGTCGGAGACCCAGTTCTTCAGATGCTCGATTTCGGAAGAATACGTAATGCCTATAAAATAATTTGGCCAGATGTATTCACCCATAATATTCCATCGCATGAAGTTACGCTGTTGCCCTTCATCAAGTACACTGGCTATCGAATCAATGTAATGGATAATTGTTTCTGTTTTAAAAGAACCTGAGCGAAGTCCTGTCCACCGGCTGATAAGACGGGAGCTGAATGCCTCATCTTGCATCAGCCGATCCCACCAGAAAGGGTTGAGCCAGAAATCGTCCGGGCAAATCGAATTAAAATCCCAGGCCCATCCATCGGTGAGCCACCCGTTGCAATAAATTGCATTGCCAAATGCCAGATTAAAATCCCATATCGGTCCCATGGTAATTTTACCACCCTTACTGTCTTTATCTTTATAAATAAAAGTGCTTAGCCGGTAGGCGTCCACATTTCGGGTGACCTCCATCATTATAAGGAAATCCACAAACGAATCTAAATTAACATATTGCTTATATCCCAGTTCAGGGTCGCTGAAAACCGGTCCAAAGAGGGAATTTTCGAATTCCGTCACATAATTCTTAATATATTCCCTTTGGGCATCCACAATATCGCGGTTTTTTGGATAATCAAACTGAAAAAAGATTACCTGTTCATTTCTTTGCTTGCCTGCCGGAGGGTAAGGCGAAGCCCATCCGTCACCACTATTGCCTCCGTCAAACTTATCAATTTTAATAATGTAGCCGCCCGTCAGGTCGTCGCCACTTACCTCATCCGCAGTAAGTTTACTTATATCAACCCGGTTTTTATCACGCTTTATTTTTTCCATAAACACATACACACCCCAATATTCATCGTTTAAAACAAGTTCGACGAGCCTGGTTCTGGAGGCATATCTTCCGAGGCTTCGGCCCATTTCGAACGTCAGCAAATTGCGTATCATGGTCTTATCACTGTAGGGTCCGTAAAGCACCCAGTCGTTTTCTTCTGGCATCCCAAGTACGGTTACATTCAAATTTTCACCTAATTCATCCCGTGTTTCGATACCGAATGACTTTTTAGGAAACAGAAACTGTGATGATGATCCGCGATATTCAATGCCAATGAATCCATCATAATCATTGTAGCCGTCGTTAATGGAATTTATCAATCCCGGGCCATTGTCAATGATTCCCATGGTAGCGGTGATTTTTGGCTCATCAACAATGGTTCTTCCCTGCGTGTTAATTACAATGACAGGGAGGTTGGAAGACTCAAAATTAACCTGTGCGGACAACCTCAAGGATGTCAGAATTAAAGCGAATGTGATTAGCCGGAACAGTATTTTATACGACATAATGAACAGGTACAAAGATCGCTAACATTAGATAAAATTATCCATTTTGCTGACCAAATTATCAGGAGAAAACAATCGGTTACCAATCTTTTTTACTTTTTATGTACTCCTTTTTGCGGTTTTGCTTTTGATATTATAAAGATACAAGTCTCGCCATCCCGCAAGCTTGTTCCGGAAAATTCGTCAGGGCAGAAAATCTTCTTCGTGTGCTACACATGAACTACCAAAGTGGTTCGGAAGTTACTTCCGGGCCGGAAAAGTAATTTCCGCACCGGAGCAATGCGGTTGCAGGGACACACTGCGACCAGTGAAGAATGTGTTTGGCAGTCAATAAGCAGAACAAGGCACGGAAGTAACTTCCGCGCCAGTGAAGGTAAGCAGTAAGGCACGGAAGTAACTTCCGCTTCTCTGGTTCGTGTCTGCACGAACCAAATCCGGAATTTGGCAGTTTTGTATTTCAATTGTTTCGTCTGGTCACTAAACAAGAGTTTGGGGTTTTACCGGAGGTCGGAGGTCATGGTGACAGTACACCTGTTTGCATAGCCCCGGAGTATGTGCCTTGTCAAAAGTAGTTATGTCTAAAACCATTTTACCGTCAGATCAATAAGTTTCTTTTTCATATCGGTATAAGGGGGCATCATCAAGTCAATGCCGCTGAGCGGGAGTATCTGCTTCATGATACCCCGGGCGTTTGAGAATGCATGAAAGCCGAAAAAACCGTGACTCTTACCTATTCCGCTGTTGTTTGACCCACCGAAAGGAAGATTGTTTTGAAAAAAATGTACGACAGAATGGTTTATTACTGTGCCGCCGGCACGCGTATTTCGTATGATCTGTTTAATATTTTTCCGGCTGTTGCTGTAAATATACAAGGCAAGCGGTATTTCCTTCGACCGTATGATCTGAAGGGGTTCCTGAAGATCTTCATAGAAATTTATGGGTAATACGGGTCCGAATATTTCTTCCTGCATAAGCGCTGAATCTGGTTTCACATCAGTAAGGAGCGACGGCGATATATAATTCTGATCATTTTCATATACACCTCCTGAGATTATTTTAGCGCCGTCTGATACAGCTTCATCCACATAGGATTTCACCCGGTTAAAATGACGATTGTTCACCATTCTGCAATATGACTCTGATTTTTCCGGTTCTGCGCTGTACAATTCTTCCAGGTTTTTATGCAACTGTTCGGTGAACGTATCTTTGATTTTTTTGTGTACAAACAGGTAATCCGGGGCAATACATGTTTGCCCGTTATTGATAAATTTACCCCAGGCAATACGACGTGCTGCTGTTTTAACCGATGCAGTCTCATCAACAATCGTTGGAGATTTGCCTCCAAGTTCGAGTGTTACCGAAGCAAGGTGCTTTGAGGCGGCCTCCATCACTATTTTCCCGATTGCCGGCGCACCTGTGAAGAAGATATGATTGAATGGTAATGCAAGCAGGGCCTGTGACGTTTCCACTCCACCTTCGATTAAAGCAATTTCATCCGGATCGAACAGCGAATCTATGATCTTTTTCATGATGCGGGAAGTGTGCGGGGTAAGCTCCGACGGTTTCACCATTACACAATTGCCTGCCGAAATAGCCGACACCAGAGGCCCGAAGGTAAGATTTAACGGGAAATTCCAGGGTGCTATGATGAGTACCACGCCTTTTGGCTCATAGTGTATATAGGATCCTGATCCTAATAGTGCAATGGGCGTAGCGACACGATTGGGTTTCATCCATCTTTTAAGATGTCGGACAGCATGTTTGATTTCCCCAGTAATGCAATAGATTTCTGTCAGGTCAGTTTCACTCGGGTGTTTTCTGAAGTCGTCGTACAACGCCTGCCTGATTTCTGGCGTATAATCGCTGATAGCCTGATGAAATCGCTTCAATTTAGCTATTCGCTCCGCTGCAGTCGATCTTCCGGTTTCATATTGCCGTTGTTGCTGCGATTTGAATATTTCCTGAATTTCAGCCTGATTTGTATCTGACACGGTTTGTATGTTTTCCATTTTTAAAATAGTTGTTGCATAAAATTAATTATTGACTAAATTGTCAATTTAAATGAGCAAATCCATATAAATATCAGGTATATGAGAATATTAATTATTATCAGCGCCATATCGTTGATCGTGTTTGCAGGATGTAACCATCCTCAAAAATCGGAAAAACAGCAATTCAGGCCAAATATTATATTTATCATGAGCGATGATCATGCGCAGCGGGCTATCAGCGCTTATACCCGTGAACTCATTCATACGCCCAATATCGACAGGCTGGCGGAAGAAGGCGTGCTTTTTAGCAACAGTTTTGTGACAAACTCCATCTGTGCCCCCAGCCGGGCGGTAATGCTTACAGGGAGGTATAGCCACCTGAACAGATTACGTGACAACCGTGACCGGTTTGATGGCGACCAGCTTACGTGGATAAAACTGCTACGCCAATCCGGCTATCAAACCACTATGATTGGTAAATGGCACCTGAAATCGGAGCCGCAGGGGTTTGATCACTATAATATTTTGATCGGACAGGGCTCGTATTATAACCCCAGAATGGTTGAGAACGGCGATACACTGAATCTGGAGGGTTATACTACTTCTATTATCACCGAGCTTGCGCTTAATCAGTTGGACAAGCGGGACCGCGACAAGCCATTTGTCATGCTCGTTCATCACAAGGCACCGCACCGCAACTGGATGCCCGAGCCTAAATACTTCGAACTTTTTGAGGGTGAGGAAATCCCGCTGCCATCCACATTTTTTGACGACTACAGCACACGTTCGGCCGCAGCCCGGGAGCAGGACATGCGTATAGCCGACATGTTTTTGTCAACGGATTTAAAATTACGCAGTGAGTATATCGAAAAAGAGACAGGCACCGGAGGAGGGTCGAAAAAATGGGTGGTCCCGAAAGACGCCATGGATAAGCAACTGAACCGGCTCACCCCGGAGCAGCGGAAATTGTGGGACGCCTATTACGATGAAGTCGGCCGGAAGTTTAAGGAAGCGAACCTGTCGGGCAGGGAATTGCTGGAGTGGAAATATCAGCGGTATATGCAGGATTACCTGCGCAGCATAGCCTCGGTGGATGACGGTGTGGGAAAAATATTGGATTGGCTGGACGAAAACAAGCTCGCTGACAGCACTATTGTTGTTTATACGTCTGATCAGGGCTTTTACCTTGGTGAGCATGGCTGGTACGATAAACGATTTATGTATGAGGAATCGTTGCGAACGCCGCTGATTGCAAGAATACCGGGCGAAATATCAGGTGGAACTACGCGGAATGAAATCGTACTGAACCTGGATCTGGCGCCTACCTTTCTGGATTATGCCGGAGTGGAAATTCCAGAGGAGATGCAGGGGCGATCGTGGCGTGACCTGGTGACGGGAAACGATAATAACTGGAGGAAATCACTTTACTACCATTACTATGAGTATCCGCATGGCTGGCATTATGTAAAAAGGCACTACGGCATACGTACCGACCGGTATAAGCTCATTCATTTTTATAATGACATTGATGCCTGGGAATTATACGATCTGGAAAATGACCCGGGCGAGGTAAATAATTTGTATGAAGATCCTGAGTATGCCGCTATCCAACAAGAATTGGAAGATGAGCTTAAACGGCTTAGAAATGTATATGGAGATACCTTATCATTGCAAGATTAACTGAGCCTATGACCATCTTTATTTTCCTTGCAATCACACTTGTTTTTATAGTAGTAGCAACGGCGAAGTTTAATATTCATCCGTTGTTTACATTGATCATTTCTGCCATTGCCATGGGATTCATGCTTGGCTTCGATGGCCATACCGTTCTGGCAAAAATCTCCGAAGGATTTGGCAAAACACTGTCGGGCATTGGGATTATCATTGCTTTTGGAACAACGATTGGTATTTTTCTTGAAAAAAGTCATAGTACCCGTGTAATGGCTGATACGATTCTGAATTGGGTAGGTATGAAACGATCCGCGCTGGCTATGAACCTAACCGGTTTTGTGATTTCCATTCCGGTTTTTTGTGATTCGGGATTTGTGATTTTGTCTTCATTAAATAAAGCATTGAGTAAGAAAACAGGTTTATCGCTTGTGGTGTTTGCCGTATCGCTGGCGGCGGGATTATATGCCACACATGTATTTGTGCCGCCCACACCCGGGCCGCTGGCAGCGGCAGCCGTGCTTGAAGCCAATTTAGGCCTGGTGATGATACTGGGTCTGGTTGTAGCCATACCCGTATCGCTTGCAGGTTATCTGTGGGCAAATTACATCGGGAAAAAGATAAAAATTGTTCCAAAAGTGCATAATGAAGGCAATGAAAGCGCTGAACAATTAAATGAACCTGTCCCTTCCGCACGTGCTGCATTTGCTCCGCTGGTTATTCCGATAGTTTTAATCGCGTTGAAGTCTGTAGCCGATTATCCCACGCATCCGTTTGGAGAAGGAGCGGTGTTTCATGTTCTTGATTTTATCGGTAATCCGGTAATAGCCTTACTGATAGGTGTGGGTTTTGCTTTTAACCTCGCCCGCAAAGTAAGCAGGAAAACACAGTTTGACTGGGTGGTGCTGGCCCTGAAAGACGCCGGGATAATCATTTTGGTTACCGGCGCCGGCGGTGCATTTGGCAACGTGTTAAGAGCGTCAGACATAGGAAGTATGATCGGGTCAGATACAGCTTTATTGCAGACGGGACTCCTGATGGCGTTTATAATTGCAGCAATCCTGAAATCAGCCCAGGGATCATCTACCGTTTCAATAATAACTACAGCCGCTATTATTGCTCCTTTGCTGGCGTCAGCCGGGCTCGACAACACTATGGGAAAGGCGCTTGCTGTGCTGGCCATCGGCGCCGGGGCAATGACTGTTTCGCACGTAAATGACAGCTATTTCTGGGTCGTGGCCCAGTTTTCCGATATGGATGTGAAAACCGCTTTGCGCAGCCAGACCATGTCCACGCTTTTTCAGGGAATGACCGGCCTGGCTATTATTTTATTGATTCATGGGATATTTGGATAACAATTTTTACTGTTAACTTGCCCTAATAGCACATACCGGCCATGCAAAAAGTTTTGAAAGTCCATCCTGATGACACGGTGCTTGTAGCATTGCAGGACCTTACAGCAGGTGAAATCATTACCTTGTTGGGAGAAAAGATACCTGTCAGACAGGATATTCCGGCAAAACATAAATTTGCTGAAAGGGATATACATGCGGGTGATATCATTGTTATGTACGGATCGGGTATCGGCAAAGCCATTGAAAACATAGCCGGCGGATATGCCATTACCACACAGAATGTGGTGCACTATGCGCAAGAGGTTGCCTGTCAGGAGGTTAAAAAAGCGTGGCTTGCTCCTGATGTTACTAAATGGAAAGATAAAACTTTTATGGGTTATCATCGGGACGGAGGTGGGGTAGGTACGGCCAATCACTGGCTTGTGGTTCCGCTCGTTTTTTGTGAAAACCGGAATATTGAGTTGATGCGGGAAGTACTGGAAAGAGAACTGGGTTATGACCGGTACAATACTAAAAGTACACTGAGCATACAACCATTGATTGATCTGTACAAACAGGACGCTCCGGTTTCAGAAATCGAAAATACGATATTGGAGACATCCGGAGTTGATAATCGGAAAAACAAAGTGTTTCCCCATGTGGACGGTATTAAATTTCTTACCCACGATGCCGGGTGTGGTGGC
>QIDJ01000365.1 GCA_003228395.1 Flammeovirgaceae bacterium | reverse complement strand
TGACAAGATTGGGCTCAACCGAAAATTTTTTCAGTAACCGTGAAAAAACAATGGATATAAGGGTGTTTAATAATTTATGAACAATAAACGAAAGGATGACCAGGATAAGAATTCCGAAATACTGCCACAATTTTATACCAAGAACCTTTCTGTTTCCTGCCTTTGGTACAAGATTGATCAGTTTGTCCGCGCCGAATGGAAAAGTTGATTTATGAAGAATAATTATTTGTTCGGTAGTTGTTTGAGAGAAGTACCATCTCTGGCCAATCTTTTCAAGATAAAGCTCAGGATAAGCGCTATTGATTGGATACAGATGTTTTCGGGTCAATGAATCGGCAAAATCAGGAATATCCGGTATTTTCCCTAAATCAATAAAAATACCTTTCCCGTCAATTATCTGTTTAAACTTTATGGCAAGTTCCTGTGATTCTTCCTTTGTGGCATAACCACTGTAAAAAACATTTGCCGCTTTCTGAGGGTTATAATTATCCTCGTCCATATACCGGCTGAAATACCTGAGCGAACGTGACGGCGTTGATAAATCAGCCACTTCCTGAGCACTTAGAAGGCTTATATCATAAAGCCACAGCACCAGCAGCAGTACAGCACTTTTTTTAATAAACTGATAATTCAATGTTGCCATTTTTAATTAATTATTCATGTACGCCATATACAAAAAGACTATCGCCAAGTGCCGTGTAAATATGATACTTTTCTTTTGATTCATAATAAATAACGGACACGGGAAATTCGCTTTTTATCGATGCCGATTTCAGATTTCCCATGATGTCATACATGAGCAATTTACCAGGTTCAGCGCCTTGCACAAAGATCAATTCCCTGCCTGCCCCGAAATTGTAATACTGTACGCCAAATTTCTGCTCATGCGAAGTCAGAAAATCCTTTTCCATCAGTACATGGTCGTCTTTATCAACTATGGCAAGCCGGTTCAGATCCTGCCTGGCAATAATATACGATCTGCCAAGGTTTTCTTTTACAAGCCGGAATTCCGTATCTCTGGAGGGTTTATATAGCTGAACCCGGTTTATTACCTTACCTTTTAGATTAAACTGAATGATTTCTCCTTCCACGGTAACAACCGTAAGCCATGTTTTGTCTAACCCTGATTTGATCTGATAGAATATATCTCCTGAAACGCCTGTTTCCAGGTCAAGCGGAAATCCGGGCAGCATTTCGCCCCTGCGATTGGTAGCATGCACGATGCCATTTTCGCTGATAGCAACAAAAACATCCCTGCTCCTGACCCGTAAATGAAAAGGTGGAATAGAAAAACGCTTACCATACGATTTTGGATTCCAGCCATCCAGCCGGTTGCCTTCCTTATCCAGCAGATAAACATCTCCATTTTGTCCTGTAAGCATAAACCGGTAGTTCCTGGTACGGTTATAATCAACAACCGATAACCTGTCCACTTCTATGTCAGCAATCTTTGCAGGATATCCGGAAATAACTATGCCGTTACGGTCAATGATATACAAGGAGGAATCTGTAACCAGCAGGTATTGTAGTTTTTTATTCTTAAAAAAGTCAATCTGGTATATCCTATCGGTAACATGTCCGTCAAGGCTGACTTCCCACAACATATTTCCATTCATATCAACCAGGTACAGATGATTTGCACTATCCTGCACCAGTATTTCCAGGCTTCCGTTGCGGTGGTTTCTCACAACTTTAGGTTTGATTGTGATGGTAGTATCCATCGCAACCGCCAGAATCTTTTCGATTTTGTCTTGCCTCTTACGCGCAATTACTATTGGTTTCCGCTGTTTAATAACCATGCTCGCATAAAATTTTCTGCCGGTGGTATGGCTGAGCTGCAAACCGATAAGTTCCATATGCTTCAGCGACCTGGCGTATTCCTGCCATGGCTTCTGCCAGGCGGCGTTAAGCTCGTCCCGGATAAGATTCCAGGCTTTAGGAGTATTGATAAATAAGCCCATATTCGATTCTTCCAGATTGTGATTGAGAAATCCGGTTTTTGATATAGATTGCTTCCAGGTGTATTCATCTTCCCTGTCGTTTATAAGCTCCTTTATCGTCTCAATATCATCCGACAATACCACAAATTGGTCAATTACCGTATAAAATAACTGTGGATATCCTGCATACCTCGCTCCGAAAATATTTGCAGGAAATTCGCTGATATTCAGAAGGTTAATAACATGCTGGCCATAATTTTCGTAATACAGCGTATCACCTGCCTGCTCATTGACATTGCCTGACAGCTTATTTAATTGATTAAGAGCATCATAGACATCCGTTGCACCCAGTAAAAGCATTTTTGAGGCAGGAATATCAACCGTTTCCGGCCATATCTGAACGATCTGCCCGCTCATCCACGACAAGGTGCGCTCGAGGTCGAAATCATATTTTTCAACAAAACTACCTAAGGCTGCATTTTCTGTGCTTCCGTTTATTTGCCATAACTCCCTTAATTCGCTATGCCAGGCAGAGGCATCGCTGAATGACTGATAAAATATAAAGGCAGCATTTTCAGGAATAAGCTGAGAATAATCAGATGCAACCGGCTGCTGGTTTTTAAAAATCCGTAAATAAGTCGAATCACTGTCTGGAATTAAAAAGCCACTCAGGAATAAGTAACTTTCGTCAAATTCAATATCTAAAAACCCTGACCCATTCAGTGTCTTCAGAAATGTGTTGAACGGCAGATTTTTGTTTTCGAAAAACAAGGCATCAAACGCGGACAACCTGCTCAAATTAATATAAATATTTCCTGCATCAAATTTAAGGCTCGCCAGGCCGAATGCATTCGGATTGGCAGACTTAAAATCCTGATTTTCACCCTGAATGGTCCGTATCACATCTTCGACCAGAAACGCGGTAAAGCTCCCGATTAGATGGTTTTTATATAAAATATAGGTGAAAGCCAACCCTGTTGATTTTCCTTTTATCTCAGTAATTATTTGTCCGCGGTAATTTCTTTCACTGAAGCTATACCGGTCATCTTTTCTGTAGTGATCTGTCAGACGGATAAATTCTTCCTGGTAAATCACCTTCTCCACTTTCAGGTAATAGACAAAATCAAAAGAGATGCTCGACACCGTATGTGCTGACATCAGGAAATTACCGGTTTTTAAGGCATCGGCAATCAGCCCGTCTTTACCTGTCAGGCTGTCAATCCGGATCAGAGATTCGTTGATATCTTTGAAAAACGGAAGTTGAGCCAGGTTTTTCCAGTGATCGGTATCGAGAAATTTATTCCAGTCATCTATAGGGTCTTCAAACTCCCAAACGCCTGCAGCAGTTTCGGGAACAAAACTCCAGGTTGAAACGGGCTTGCCTGAAAACAGTTCCTCTTTGAAGAAGTAAACTGCAGATGCCACAGCAACTACAATAAAAAAAAGGAAGATATACCTGTTTTTCAATGCGATAGATTTTGGACAAATTTATAAATAATGCAAGAAGAAGCATCGGAAGTTTATAGTAATAAGACGTTCATATTGCTATATTTATTTTTTAAGTCGTGGTGCGGCATGAAGCATGAAACACACAATAAACCCGGTAAGGATGCCGTGCTGGATTATATGGTTAAGTAGATGGGATCGGGACTTTGAAAAAACCGGTGAAATTTTGAGGTTGTAATATCGTCTCAATACAACCTCTCCAGCTCTGACTTAACAAACTCCATTAGTTTGCTGATATACGCCCGGCTGAAATCAAACCGGATCCCTGCCGTTTCGTATATTTCAGGAATGGGGCGTGTATATCCCAGTCTCAAGGCCTCCAGGTATTGCCCAAGGCCTTTCTTTGGGTTTTCCCGGTAGTTTTTCCACACCGCAATGGCGCCAAGCTGTGCCATTCCGTATTCAATATAATAAAAGGGCACTTCAAAAAGATGCAGCTGTTTTTGCCAGCTATTGTCCTTGATTTCCTGCAAGCCGTCCCAGTTGGTAATGTGGTCGCTAAATTCATCAAATACCCGGTTCCAGCTTTCCTTCCGCTCTTGCAGCTTGTGATTTGGGTTTTCATACACCCAGTGCTGGAATTTATCTATGGTTGCTACCCATGGCAGCGTTTCAATCAGTTGCTCCAGGTGTTCCCGCTTTGCCCGCTTCAACTCTTCCTCAGAATCAAAAAACACGTCCCAATGGTCCATGGATAGTAGTTCCATGGCCATCGACGCCAACTCAGCCACTTCAGAAGGAGTGTTTTTAAAGGCGCTTAACTCCAGGTCTTTCGTAAGAAAAGAATGCACTGCATGACCGCCTTCATGCATGAGCGTGACCATATCGCGAAGCGTGGACGTGGCATTCATAAAAATAAAAGGTACACCGGTTTCGGCCAGCGGATAGTTATATCCTCCCGGGGCTTTTGCTTTTCGTGATTCCAGGTCAAGATGGCCCATTTTATTCATGATCGACAACCGTTCGCCCAGATAAGGCCTGAGCTTTGAAAACGCCGATACCGATCTTTCCAGAAGTTCATTACCGGTATTAAAGGGTTTTAACGCCTCCTTACCGGTCGGATCCACGGCCTTGTCCCAGGGTTTTAATTCCTTTATACTTAACCTGTTTTGTCGTTTTTTCGCCATATCATTCAGCAGCGGAACTACTTCGGAAGCAATGGACTCGTGAAAATCAAAGCAATCCTGCGGCGTATAATCAAAGCGGCCCATGGCATCGAACATGTAGTCCCTGAAATTGCTGAAATCTGCATTGCGGGCAACTTCATCGCGTAAGCCGATCAGTTTCGTGTACAACTCATCCAGCGTTTTCTTGTCGGCCAGGCGCCTCGTGGCAATTTTATGATACACCTCCTCGCGCAACGCCCTGTCGGTGGATTGCAACAACACCCCAGCCTGCTGCAGCGTAAGCTCTTTGCCGTCAACCTCCACGGTCATGGCGCCTGATAACAGACCGTATTTTTGCGCCTCTGTCTGGATTTCGGTTTGCAGGGGGATGTTTTCCTCCCTGAAAATTTTTACTTCCGTCCGGATGCTCCGCATCATTATTTTATAACCGGATTGATCCAGGACATCGATAAACGGTGATTCCAGCGCTTTTCGGTTGAGTTTGTCGGTGTAGGGCGCGGCTTTCGGCTGGATTTCGGTTATAAAAAACTGATACTGCTTCACTGCTTCCTCATTTGCGGTATCGCAGGTCATCCGGATATACCGCCATGCCAGGTCTTCTGACAATACCGACTCGAGTTCGCTGCTATCTTTGAACCACCTGACAAGATCCTCCTTTGAGTTGATATTCCGATCTAGTAAATCTTTGAACCAGGGCTCTGTAAGCTCCCATGATTCCACGTTGAAGTTTTCCGGAATAAATGTCCGCGGTGGTTTTATTGGAATTTTTATTGTCATACGTGCAGTTTATAAGTAATTTTTAAGGGCTAAAGCCCTGGCAATTTGTTGTTCACAAGGTCCACGCCATGAATGGCGTGGTTAGTCACATATTCAATCAAAACAGTTAAGCTATGTAAAAAGCTCAAATACACCGTCATCCTGAGTAAAAAATTCGCGAAATGTGGCTTAAAAAGTAATATGACAATTATTTTAGCCACGAATTCACTAATGCTTTTTGCCCCTGGCTTCAGCCAGGGGTTATATGGTTATTAAAATATACCTGGCTTTAGCCCTTAATATATTACAATGCTGCAATAGCAAAATGCCTTATATTTTAACTATCTTATTTACAACACGTTAGAAAATGTTGTCATTGGTAGGAATCGCCGCGCCCGGACAAGCCGTTCAGGCGGGCGGGAAGGATCTCTAATTATTAGTACATTCTTTTCTAACAGATCCTTCGCTCCGCTCAGGATGACGACCTCCTTTATGCACTGGCCCAGCGGAATAACAATCAACAATCAAAATCAGCGTACTATCGATCCCTACATCTATCAACCCACCTCCAGCTTCACATCATCCGTCAGCGGGTGCCCCACGCAGATCAGCACGTAGCCCTGGTTGATTTCAGATTCCGAAAGGCCTTCTTCTTCATCCATTTTAATTTTTCCTGAAACGAGCCTGCATCTGCATGCCGTACACAATCCACTCTGGCAGGAAAAAGGCAGGTCGATATCATTGTAGAGAGCTGTTTCCAGTATCGTGTTCTTAGGTTTTACCTCAAAAGTGTGTTCCTCACCGTCATATACCACGGATACCATCCTGGCTACAATTTCGTCAGTTGCAACAGGCTCCGGCTTGTTCATAATTCCGGCCACAAAACTTTCCCTGAAAATCTTCTCTTTTGGAATATGCCTTTCTTCAAGCAATTCCTGAACGTTGTTTATCATCCCTTCCGGCCCGCACATAATAAACGTGGATTTTTCGATGCCCCAGTCCGGAATCCGTTCAAAAAGTTTTTCCAGCATCTCATGATTGAGTAATCCGGAAGGGCCCTGCCAGTTCATAGGGGCATCATCCAGGATATGAATCACATGAAACCGCCCTTCAAAGATGTTCTGCAGCTTTTCCAGTGCATCTTTAAAGATAATGGAATCAATGTTCCGGTTGGCATATAACAATGAAACGATGCTCTCCGGTTCTTCATGTAACATTGATTTGATGATTGACATCAACGGCGTAATGCCGCTTCCTCCTCCGAACATGATCACATGCCGTTTGTTATCCTTATTGTACTCCGAAGTGAAATTTCCCATGGGCTGCATAACCATCAGGGTGTCACCTGTTTTTACATGGTCGTTAAGGTAGTTAGACATCAATCCACCTTCCACCCGTTTCACCGTCACACCCAAATCCTTGTCAACAAACGGTGAGGTAAATAACGAATAGGAACGGCGAACTTCCTTTCCGTCAATTTCCGCAATTACGGATAAAAACTGGCCTGATTTGTATGCAATGGGAGGGTCAGGCTGTTCAAAAATTATGGATATGGCATCCGCTGTTACATTCACGACTTCCTTTACTTTAAGCGGATAGTAATGGGTATGTATGGACTCCGGTTTTTGGTTTTTCTTTTTTCTTTTAAATAAACTGAATACCATCTTTGCTGAAATTTTGAATACGCGAAATTAATTATAAAACTTTCAATAAATAACCTGCCGGCGTCTGCATTTACAAGGCTGGTATGCTTTTTTTATGCATTTTCAATTTCAATATGCAGTTTTACCATGTGAAACACTTCCTGCCGGCCGTGTAAATTGACTGCTGATGGTAATCGCAGCCTCACACAAAAGGATAAATAATGCTGAATTTACTTTTAACTCCCGTACAAAGATTCCACAAGATAAGCACGAAGTCGGCAAAACAATAGGCTGATATTTTGTAATTTTGCCACTTCATTTTCGAAACGAATTGTATGGAGCTTCAGGCACTCACAGCCATATCGCCGGTTGACGGAAGATACCGGGTACAGACAGATGATCTGGCGCAATATTTTTCAGAATTTGGCCTTATAAAATATCGTATCAGGGTAGAGATCGAATATTTTCTGGCATTGTGCAAGCTGCCGTTGCCTCAGCTTAAAGCAGTGAAGCCCGGGATTGCGGATGAACTCCGCAAGGTATATACTGAATTCAGCATGGCGGATGCGCAAACGGTAAAAGATATCGAAAAGACCACCAATCATGATGTGAAAGCCGTTGAATATTTCATTAAAGACAAGTTTGATACGCTCGGCATAGGACAGTACCGGGAGTTTGTTCATTTTGGCCTTACATCCCAGGATATTAACAATACCGCAGTGCCCCTGTCGCTAAAAGAATCGCTGGAAAATATAGTCGTACCGCTTCAATTAAAACTGACGGACAAAATCTCTGAACTCGCTTCAGACTGGGAAGACATACCCATGCTCGCCCGCACTCATGGTCAGCCTGCATCGCCCACGATTCTGGGAAAAGAAATGGATGTTTTTGCAGCAAGGCTTACAAACCAGAATGTAACACTGAAAATCATTCCGATTACGGCCAAATTCGGCGGCGCCACCGGAAATCTTAACGCGCACTTTGCCGCATATCCCGATTATGACTGGCATGATTTTGCAGAAGATTTTCTGGAGCATACCTTTGGCCTGAGCAGAAGTTATCCTACCACACAAATTGATCATTATGATAACATCGCCGCCATTGCTGACAATCTGAAACGATTCAATACGATACTGATTGATTTCGCCCGGGATATGTGGCAATATATCAGCATGAAATATTTCGGCCAGAAAATAGCGAAAAATGAAGTGGGGTCATCGGCCATGCCCCATAAGGTAAACCCAATCGACTTTGAGAATGCCGAAGGAAACCTGGGCATGGCTAACGCCATACTCGCACATTTTTCGTCTAAACTGCCCGTTTCACGGCTGCAGCGTGACCTCTCTGACTCCACCGTATTGCGAAATATCGGTATTCCGTTAGCACACATGGTTATTGCCATGAACTCATTATTAAAAGGTATGGGTAAACTTCGGCTTAATGAAGAGGTTATCAATCGTGACCTGGAAGAAAACTGGGTTGTGGTTGCCGAAGGAATTCAAAATATTCTTCGCAGGGAAGGATACCCCAATCCCTATGAAACGCTGAAAGAACTTACCCGGACAGGTGAAAAGATCACTGAAAAGACCATCACGGAGTTTATAAACAACCTGGATATCCATGAAGATATAAAAGTGGAATTGCGTGAACTAAGTCCGTTTAATTATACAGGGTTCTGACTTGCTTCGCAAATTTTCCTGTTTAACACGGAAAATTCATGGAAATTTTCCAGCGATCCAATCCTAATATACCATCCTCAGGGAAAGCTATTTTTACCACATGAATTATATAATTTATTATATAATTTATTAGGTCCAGGAAATCAGAAAACAGGAGTGGCGCAGCGTGATTCAGACCCGTTCCATTATGCAGGATGCTGATACGTGTAGCTGAAATTCCTTAGTAGTATGCCGGCATTCTTAAAGTTCATTCAACCCACGAAATCGGCTGACCGTTTCCGGCACTCTTTTTTTCTTTTTCTAAGGGTTATGCCCCAAAACGGGCCGTTACGGAAAAACAGGATAAATTTTACTCCGAAATTATGAAGATTACGCGCCAATCCATTCCTGTTGAGCGGCTGGCCTTTGGGCTGAATCAGAAATTCGAATCCCATGGCATGCTGCACATCAAGAAAGCACTTATTGCCATACAGAATCTTCCGTCCGTCATTTTTTACTATATAGCGTAATCTTTTTTGTTTTGGCGCCTCCTTATTTTTATTAAACTCTGTTTTGAGATTAGTGGCTCCTGTTTTATCCTGTGCACACAACTTGTTTGCCTGCATGCAAATCATTACCATGAGGCAATAACAGAATAATACGCTGATCTGTTTCTCATTCAACATAAACCAAGCACCAATTTACGATGATATTGCCTATAAACTAAAAAACAAATGGGTGTTATTTGTTCAGTTCCCTGAGGAGAAGGTTCGAATTTTCAAAATCATATAACGTTTTCTGCCTTAGTTCAAAATAGGCCACCCAGAAATCCCGTAATGATTGAATATATCTTTGCTTGGCCTGATCTTTGGATGCGAGCGACTGATTCAGGTCCGTAATTGAAATTTTACCAATCAGATACAATTGGTACGAAATATTATAGGCACGCAATGCGATCTCATCCGATTTTTTCCGGGCTTTCACCTGCTCGCGCAGCATGTTAAAATTTCGTACCTGTGTAAGCACATCCTGTTCAAAATCGAGCATATCCTGCGCTACCTGGTATTCCACAAACTTCAGGTTTGCTTCGGCGGTTTTACGCCGTGACTTTTGCCGTCCCCAGTCAACGATTGGAACATCCAGTTCAAGCCTTACTAACTGCGAATTCACCGGATTCGTGTACACGTCTCCAATATTCTTCCCTCTGTTACTCAATCCATATTGTGCAAACAGGGTCATATTCACACCTGACGTACCTTTTGCCCGGGCCAGTTCCTGCTGTCCTTCCAGTACCCTTCTTTCAAACGATACCGGATCCTGCCGGTTTTTATTGGCTTCTTTAAGCGCTACATTTTCATCCACTTCAAATTCAGGAATTTCATCCGGCAGCTCAAGCCGTATCTGCTGGTCATTACTGAATCCTACAAATGACTTCAGATTGAGTGATGCGGTTTGAAGATCCACGTCCGCCTGAGCAACCGCAAGGTTGGAGTTAACAAGATTCAACTCAAGTTGGAGAAGTTCATTCTCGCCAATTTTACCAAGCTGATATCTTCCCTGTGCAATCTTATAGATCGTATCGTTGTTGGCCACATTGGTTCTGGCAATCTGCATTTCGACCTGAGCCAGCATCAGGGTGAAATAAATTTGTGTGGAAACTACTGAAATACGCTCCAACTCCTCGTAATAATCTTTCTGCGACTCCTCATACACAAGGGGTTGGATTCGTTTATTCCAAATCAACGGGTTGAACTGAAAAATAGGCTGCACAATACCCAGGTTGATAGGCGAACCGCTGAACTGTGTAAAGTCTCTTTCAAAATCATCGAAACGGTTCATCGTCGATGATGCATAGACGGTACCTCCCGTAAGACCAATGGATTGTGTCATTCCGAGCGATAAATCGACATCATTTTGTTGTACAGGCTGATAGATAAGGCTACCATCCTGCTGGATTACGGGAATAAAATCTCTCCGGTAGTTGGGAAAAGTTCCTTGTAATGCCAGCTGGGGGCTGTAATCAGATAAATACGTTCGATACTGCCAGTACTGGTTTTCCTTTCTGGTTTCTGCCCGTGACCATGCAGGCGACTGGGTTCTGGTTAATTGTACGATTTCATAAAGGGTATAACTGCTTTTCTGTGCACAAAGGTTAATCGAGGTTAATACTGTTATCCATACAATAACCACTACTTTCTTATTCATATCTCAATGAGGTTATCGGGTCCTGGTTGGCTGCACGTTTGGCAGGGGTGATTCCAAAAACCAATCCCACCGTAGCGGCAACCCCAAATGATAAAACAATGGACGAAGGTAAGATTATTGTTGGTATATCTGCAAAATTTGACACAACAGATGCCATGGTGATGCCAAAAATCACACCAATTATACCCCCGCTGACACTTATTATAACGGCTTCAAACAGGAACTGGAGGATGATATCCTGCTTTTTGGCGCCTATC
>QIDJ01000108.1 GCA_003228395.1 Flammeovirgaceae bacterium | reverse complement strand
GGGAGGCCTGAGTACCATAGCCACTGCCTGCGGCGAGGAAGCCGAAACCATCGAAGAGGTTTATGAGCCATTTCTGATCATGGAAGGCTACATCAAACGTACGTCCAGAGGAAGGGAAGCCACCGATCTGGCATACAAACACCTGAATAAAGTGCCTCCCGGAAAACTCCCCGGCCTGTTTGACTAATCTTTTATCCAATCCCTGGTACTATGACACCCTCGGAAAGCACCTTATTGATAAAAAGGAGGGCCGCTGCACTTGGCTTTGATTATTGCGGCATTTCGGAGGCCCGGTTTCTTGAAGAAGAAGCCCTGCGGCTGGAAAACTGGCTTCATAATCACATGCATGGCGAGATGGTGTGGATGGAAAACCACGTTGAAAAAAGGCTGGACCCTACCAAACTGGTTCCGGGAGCAAAGTCGGTGGTTTGCCTCCTTTACAATTACTTTCCGTCGAAGGATATTGCAGCCGGTAAAGACAGCTACAAAATATCCAAGTATGCCTACGGCGCCGACTATCATCGGGTAATTAAAAATAAACTCCGGGAACTAATGACAAGCCTGCAGGAGCATACGGGAAATATAAACGGACGTGTTTTTGTGGATTCGGCGCCGGTGCTTGAACGGGTGTGGGCGAAAAACAGCGGATTGGGATGGATAGGAAAAAACACGATCCTACTCAACCGAAATATGGGAAGTTTTTTCTTCCTGGCTGAAATAATCATTGACATCGAGCTGGAGTATGATGGCCCGGTAAAAGATTATTGCGGTACATGCACCCGGTGTTTGGATGGATGCCCGACCGGTGCATTCCCTGCACCGTATGTGCTCGATGCCTCCAGGTGCATCAGCTACCTGACCATTGAATTAAAAAACAACATACCGGAGTCGTTTTCGGGCCACATGGAAGATTGGATCTTCGGATGCGACATTTGCCAGGATGTATGTCCGTGGAACCGGTTTTCGAAACCGCATCAGGAACCAGCTTTCGAACCACACCCTGAACTGGAACAAATGACAAAAAAGGATTGGAAAGAAATAACCGAAGAAATTTTTAATGAATTGTTTAAAAATTCCCCATTAAAACGAACAAAATATAAGGGCATGAAGCGAAATATTGCATTTGTGAAAAATCATAAGAGGTGAAATCAATCAAGCCGGTATTTTCGTTTCAGCAGGCATGGAAGCAAATATTTAAACTTAGTTTCTCTTTATGGCTTTGTATCTTTGCGTTCTCCGCGTGAAACCTGCATGCCAATTATCAAAAGAACCATAAAAAAACCCTGGCAACTTCTGCCAGGGTTGGTTATTAACTAAATTGAAGTACTAAAACATCGGTTAAGGATTTTAGGATACAGGTGCCCGAATGTTTTGTAGCACCACTCCTTCAGTTCCCTGATTTCCTCTTTAACGAGAGCCTTAATTGCTTTGATCAACTCTTTTTCAAATAATTTTCTGTCAAAGCTGACTTTCCGGAGGATGGTCTTAACATACTCTAACATAAGCATTAAATTTAAATTAAGGTAACACGACCCTTATAGATGACGTATTCATCTCAGGAATCAATATAGTAATTTAGAAATGAAATCAAAAGTTCCAACCATAATTTTTACCTTTGTATGGCAGGTTTTTTCCCTGTTAATCTTTCAATACAAATTATGATAAGATTATTCCTGTTTTTGTCGGTTATTGTTACCTTGTTTCAACAAGCAAATGCGCAGGACATTACGTTGGAACTGGGCCCGGACAATATTGGCATCAATCAGGTGTTCACCATCACAGTTACGGTAAAAAATGAGCGCCTTAAATCCTATGCTAACTTTCCTGAAATAAATGGATTTAATAAAAGAGGCACCTCTTCCTCATCCAGCACCAACATAATTAATGGTCAGATAAGTTCCACGCAGAGTATCACCATGAATTATGTTCCGCAACGTGAAGGAACCTTCGTTATTCCCCCATTTACAATGGAAGTAAACGGAAAGGACATTTCTTCACCTGGTAAAAACGTAAAAGTAGGACCACCTGTTAAGCGCAAACAACGCACTGACCCGTTTAGCCGCGATCCGTTTGAAGATTTATTTGGCAGAAAAACCCAGCCCAAAGAATTTCTGGACATTAAAGAAGATGCTTTTCTGGCGCTTACCGTTGACAAAGGCGAAGTATATCTGGGAGAAGGTTTTACGGCAACGCTCGCCTTTTACGTATCCGAATCGAATCGCGCACCACTCCAGTTTTATGACCTGGGAAGACAGGTATCAGAAATCGTAAAAGATCTTAAACCAGCCAGTTGCTGGGAAGAAAATTTCAGTATTGAAAACATAAGCGGTGAACCCGTAGTAGTAGGAGGCAAAGATTACACCCAGTACAAAATTTATCAGGCCACTTTTTATCCACTTAATCTGGAGCCTGTTATATTCCCTGAAACCGGCCTGGAACTCATTAAATACCAAGTGGCTAAAAACCCTACTTTTTTTGGTCAGAACCGTAAAGAGGATTATAAAATGTTTTATAGCAAACCTAAAACGGTTGCCGTCAAAGAGTTGCCCTCGCATCCGCTAAAAGACCTTGTTTCGGTCGGAAACTTCAGGCTTGAAGAGTCGATCGACAAACGTAATATTGAAACAGGTCAGAGTTTTAATTATACGTTCCGCATTTTTGGCGAAGGAAACATTTCTTCCATTGATATGATGCCCGTACCAGGGCACGCTAACATTGAGTTCTATGAACCCAACATGGAACAAAAGATTAACCGGAGTAACAATAAAGTAACCGGCTCAAAATCATTTAGTTATTTTGGAATCCCCAATGAGCCCGGTGTGTATCACCTGGGGGATTATTTTTCATGGATATATTTCAATACGGTAATAGAAGAATATGACACGCTGGTATCAACCATCAGCCTTCGGGTAACCGGCGAAAGCCGCAAAAATGAAAGAATTCTTTCAAATGACCTTGGTCCTTTTTATGACCGGATTGAGTTTGAGGACAATGCACTACAAAAAAGAAACAGATCTCCGTTCGTCAATATTTTTGCTAACAGTATTATTTTAATTATGTTAGCAGGAGCAGGTTTTATAGCCTTCAGAAAATAATCCATGAGCAATTCTTTCGGTCAGCTTTTCAGGATCACAACATTTGGAGAATCGCATGGCAAATCCATCGGGGTAATCATCGATGGATGTCCTGCCGGGATTGATTTTAATCTGGATTTTATCGTAAGTGAGCTGAACCGCAGAAGGCCCGGCCAGTCTTCGATCACAAGCCAGCGCAAAGAAGATGATTACCCGGAAGTATTATCCGGCGTTTATGAAGGCAAAACCACCGGAGCGCCGGTTTGCATTGTAATTGCCAACAAAGACCAGAAAAGCGCAGATTATGCACACATAGCCAGTCAATTCAGGCCTTCTCACGCCGATTATACCTACTTCATCAAGTATGGTACCCGTGATTTCCGGGGCGGAGGCAGGAGTTCCGCACGGGAAACTGCCAACTGGGTAGCTGCGGGAGCGGTAGCCAAAATGCTGCTTAAAAGGGTAGGGATACACATTACCGCATACGTTTCTTCTGTCGGAGATATCGTGCTAAAGAAAAATTACAAGGTGCTTAACCTGTCTGAAGCTGAACAGAATATTGTACGGTGCCCTGATCCGGCATCGGCTGATCAAATGATCGAATTAATAAAAAAAATAAGAAAACAGGGCGATACTATCGGAGGCGTTGTTTCCTGCGTGGCAGAGAATATGATTCCCGGGTTAGGAGAACCAGTATTCAACAAACTACATGCAGCATTGGGGCATGCGATGATGAGCATAAACGCGGTGAAAGGCTTTGAATACGGGAGTGGATTTGCTGGCACAAAAATGAAGGGATCGCAACATAACGATCAGATTATCAGTGAAAAAGGAAAGGTGACAACCAGAACAAATTTTTCAGGCGGCATACAAGGGGGCATTTCAAACGGCGCTGACATATATTTCAATGTAGCTTTCAAACCGGTAGCTACACTCATGATAGACCAGGAGAGTCTGAATGAAGCAGGCGAGCAGGTTATCATACAAGGTAAAGGCCGTCATGACCCCTGTGTAGTACCCAGGGCAGTACCCATTGTGGAAGCTATGGCCGCACTTGTCATAGCCGACTTTGTAATGATAAGCCAATCCACTAAATTGGGCGCTTTATCTGATCATAAATGAAAAAGTTGCCCCTGCACACCAAAATTTTGACAGGAATGGTAATGGGATTGGCCCTTGGCCTGATAGCCATTCAGTTTGAAGGGCTTTCGTCGTTTACCCTTGATTATATCAAACCTTTTGGAACAATTTTCATCCGGGCATTAAAAATGGTTGCGGTGCCTTTGGTACTGGCTTCCCTGATTATTGGCGTAGCCAATATAGGGGATATTTCCAAACTTTCAAGAATGGGCGGGAAGACGTTAGCCATTTTTATCATAACCACGATAATATCTATAACCATCGGGTTGTCGTTGGTGGCTGTTATAAAGCCGGGCCACAAACTACCTGAAGATACCCGGCAAAAATTGATGACACTCTATGATGCCAATGCCGAAAGTAAAATCAATGTTGCCACCGAGGTAAAAACCCGGGGGCCCCTGCAACCCCTGGTTGATATGGTTCCCGATAATATTTTTCTGGCATCAACCCAAAACAGCCGGATGCTGCAGGTTGTATTTTTTGCCTTGCTGGTAGGGATAGCGCTATTGCAAACGCCAAAAGAGAAAGGCGCTACGGTATTGTTATTTTTTAATGGGTTAAACGAGGTTATCATAAAAATTGTACAGTACATTATGATGATAGCGCCTTACGGTGTCTTTGCCCTTATTGCATCCCTTATAATTGAAATTTCCGGTGATAATCCGGATAAGGCCTGGGAGCTGCTATACGCGCTGCTTTGGTATGCCATAACGGTGATTTTGGGACTGTTTATCATGATGAGTGTGATATATCCCATTCTGATAAAATATTTTTCCGGCATTAAATACATGGATTTTTTTAAAGGGATCCGACCTGCTATGCTTTTAGGTTTCAGTACCAGTTCAAGTACAGCCACTTTACCTGTTACTATGGAAAGAGTGGAAAAGCATCTTGGCGTTTCCGAAGAAGTTAGCAGCTTCGTGCTTCCGCTCGGCGCCACAATCAATATGAATGGTACCAGCTTATACCAGGGTGTTTCCGCTATATTTATTGCTCAGGCTATGGGACTTGCATTACCGCTAAGTTCACAACTTATGATCGTGCTTACCGCTACACTGGCGGCCATTGGCACAGCAGGTGTGCCGGGAGCAGGTTTAGTAATGTTGGTAATCGTACTGGAAGCGGTTGGCATTCCAGCAGCCGGAATAGCCTTAATCATGGCTCCGGAGCGTATTCTTGACATGATTCGTACGATGGTCAATATCACAGGAGATGCCTCCGTATCAGTTGTGGTGGCATCAACGGAAGGTGAGTTAGATGTTGAATTTGCAAAAAAACATGCTGACGAATGAAAGATTATAAATTTTATCATCCGGTTTGAAAATGACGAAAAAGAAAAAATTACCCATTCATATAAAAATACTTATCGGATTGATCCTTGGGATTATATGGGCTTTTATTTCCAGTTACCTGGGATGGAATAAGTTCACCATAACCTGGATTGACCCATTTGGAACCATTTTTATACGACTACTCAAATTCATCGCAGTGCCACTGGTTTTATTTTCAATTATTGGCGGAGTTGCCAATTTGAGTGATGTTTCAAAGCTTGGACGGCTTGGGGGTAAAACCATCCTTGCCTACATGGCAACAACCGTTTTGGCAGTAGCTATCGGACTGATTTTTGTCAATGTGATTAAGCCGGGAACATATATGGATGAAGATCAGAGAATCAAAAACAGGTTGTCTTTTGAAATGTGGCTTCAGGAAAATGAAATGCCGCCCCCTCTTGATGGAAAGTCCTTTCTGGATGATCCAACATATGCAAAGTATCTGACTGCAGCGCAACAAGCCAATAAATTGACGGAAGAACAAAAGAAAGATCTGCAGGAAAAAATGGGGGCAGCGCAACAACAAAAAGAAAGCAGTCCTTTACAATTTTTTGTAAATATTGTGCCGGAAAATATACTTTTTTCCATTTCCAACAACCGCCTGATGCTCCAGGTGATTTTCTTTGCTATATTTTTCGGTATTACGATTGTACTTATTCCAAAGAATAAAGCTGCGCCCGTTATTGCATTTATTAATGGTGTGAATGCCATTTTTGTCAAAATGGTGGATTTGGTTATGAAAGCCGCACCATTCTTTGTCTTCGCACTGCTTTCCGGTGTGGTTGCAAAAATGGCGGATACCCCTGCAGAAGTATTTCAAATTTTTATTGGTTTAGGATCTTATTCGTTAACGCTGTTGGGAGGATTGGCTTTTGTTATTTTTATAATGTACCCCTCAATCCTCAAAACTTTTGTGAGAAAACTTCCCTATAGAGAGTTTTTTAAAAATATGAGCCCAGCCCAATTCCTGGGATTTTCAACGAGTTCCAGTGCTGCAACCTTACCAGTTACTATGGAATGTGTTGAGGATAACATGGGCGTTTCGAAAAGTATTTCGAGCTTTGTTTTACCCATAGGAGCAACGGTAAATATGGATGGTACCAGCCTGCACCAGGCGGTTGCCGTTATTTTCATGGCGCAACTCCATATGGTTGATTTATCGATCGGACAGCAGTTAACAATCGTATTTACTGCTTCATTGGCCTCCATAGGCGCTGCTGCTGTACCCAGCGCAGGCCTTATTATGATGATCATTGTATTACAATCCGTAGGATTAAATCCTGCATGGGTAGCAATCATTTTCCCGGTTGACAGGCCGCTTGACATGTGCCGCACGGTAGTGAATGTAACAGGCGATGCCACGGTTTCGACGCTTATCGCCAAATCCGAGGGAGAACTTAGCAAATATGTTTGATGGCGTAAGATAAATTAATGTAACTTTGTTATTTAGAATCATTCTATGTTAAGATGCATCGATTCTTTATAAATGAAGCAAAATTAAAGTGATCTGTATATGGATATGGAAAATTATAATAAAGATCAATTGTATAAACGTCACGTCAATTTATACCTGGAGGCCAACCCGAACCCAAACTCAATGAAATTTGTCGCAAATTTCATGTTATTTCCTGAGGGAGAAAGTATGGATTTTGCGTCAGTTAAAGACGCTGCGCACTCGCCCTTGGCCACGCAGCTTTTTTACTTTGATTATGTAAACCGCGTATTCTTTATGAATAACTTCATAACCATCACGAAAAGTGAAGAAACTGCCTGGGTAGATATTCAGGATCCGCTCAAAAACTTTATCAAAGATTATATTGAAGCTGATAAACCGTTATTTTCGGATGACATAACCGGTGAACAGGAAGAAATACAGGAGGATTCGGAATCGGTTAAAAAGATTAAAAATATCCTGGAAGAGTATGTAAAACCTGCTGTTGAACAGGATGGCGGGGCCATTATATTTGATTCGTTTGAGAAAGGTATCGTGAAGTTACAACTCCAGGGCTCATGCAGCGGATGTCCTTCATCCACGCTTACACTCAAAGCAGGCATTGAAAATCTTCTGAAGAGTATGATGCCGGAGGTAGAGGCAGTAGAGGCAGAAAGCGTTTAAAGTTTACTTGGCCATAAGGACCCTTGTACCTTCGGGGTAAATGCGCGCGAGTAGCGGAGTTTGCAGTTGGCAGTTTAAGGCCGGAAGTCACGTTGCTCAAAGCTCGAGTTCATAGCTCCCTAAACTAATTTTCCGTACCTACCCCTCGAATCAGCGATTAAACAAATAAACAATTAAACACATTACAGCATTTACGCATTATTACTTTTTCGTATTTCTGCTACCCAAAATAAATCTTACACAACTATTTACTTTCCGGCTATTTCGTGAGCGCCTTCATGATATCCTTTACATCTCCCGGGCTGCTCATGATCTTTGTAAATGAGCAGGTAGATTAAAATGATTCATCTCACTTTGCAGATTGACAATAGTCAAATTCTTATAAAGACCGGCGCCGACCAAACGACCTCACCTACCTTGCTCTGTTGGCAATGAAAACACCAGCCAATATCAGGCCCATTCCCAATAACTGGCCGGTTACGATCTTCTCACCATCAATAATACCCCAGGCAACCGCCACAAGCGGAATCAGATAGGTTACGCTGCTTGCAAATACAGGGCTCATTATCCGTACGAGCTTGTTGAACAATACGAGGGCCATGGCTGTACCGAATACACCTAGCAGCACAATCGCCCCAAACGACAACCAAACCCCATTTCCATCGCTTATGATGCGTGTAAAGTCAGTTGCTGTAAACAGGTATATCAGCGCAACCGGGCCGGTCATTACCAGGGATATACTTGTAATAGTAATTGCATCCAATTCAGCCAGTTTGAATTTTATAAGGTTTACGTTTAAGCCATAACAAACCGTAGCAGCAATAATCCTGAGTGAACCAACCTGGCCGGCGTCAAAAGCAATAAGGCCTTTTTTAATCAGAATGAATGAACTACCCCAGACTAATGATAAGATAAGCAACAGGCCCCATGCAAGCCGGTTTTGCCGGAATTCGTTATCCGGAGACATCAACTAACCTGGACTTGTTTTACGCCAAATACATTGGCTATTTCATCAAGCGCATCGAATAAATCACCAGGAGATAACGATTCAACCAGGCGGGTCCGGTAGGGTTTGAACCCCGGAAGCCCCCTGAAGTAGTTTGAGTAATGGCGCCTCATTTCCAGAATTCCCAGCCGTTCTCCTTTCCATTCGATGGACAGCTTCAGATGCTTTCTTATCACGCGCACACGTTCATGAATGTCAGGACCGCGCAGTTTTTCGCCGGTTTTGAAATAGTGTTTAATCTGATTAAATATCCAGGGATTTCCAATTGCCGCCCTGCCGATCATTATTCCATCAACTCCATATTTCTGACGGTACTTAAGAGCTTTTTCGGGAGAATCAATATCTCCGTTCCCAAAAACAGGTATATGAATGTCCGGATGGTTTTTCACTTCAGCGATCGAATTCCAGTCTGCCTCCCCCTTATACATTTGTTTTCTTGTCCGGCCATGTATGGTAAGCGCTTTTATACCTGCATCCTGGAGTCTTTTGGCCACTTCCACAATTTTTATTGTGGATTCATCCCAGCCCAGCCTGGTTTTAACTGTTACTGGCACTGATACCTGTTTTACAATCTCTTCTGTCATATTCTGCATTTTCGGAATATCGAGTAGAATACCGGCGCCGGCGCCCTTGCAGGCAACTTTTTTTACGGGGCAGCCATAGTTTATGTCAATCAACTCCGGGCCTGCGGCTTCCGAAATGGCAGCTGCCTGCCGCATCGAATCAATCTTATCTCCGAAAATCTGTACGCCAATCGGCCTTTCATAGTCATAGATGTCTAGTTTCTGCAAACTTTTGGCTGCATCACGGATCAGCCCTTCCGCGGAAATAAATTCCGTGTACATCATATCCGCTCCCTGTTCCTTGCACACGGCTCTGAACGGCGGATCGCTTACATCCTCCATCGGAGCCAGCAATAACGGAAACTCGCCTAACGCTATCTCCCCAATGCGTACCATTCGAAATACAATTAATTAAAAGTTCAAAGAAAGCCAACAAAAGATCAAAATTCAATTTTTAAACTAAATTTGCCTCTTATCTCATTTTTATGAACTTATCCGAAAACAACTGGCACAGGGTTAGTCCGTTGCAATCATTGTTTCTGATCATTCTGATCTCTTTCGCCGGTTTCCTTTTTATCGGGCCCGCTGTTGGATTACTCTTTTCGCTGCCATTTATTGACGGATCGATCATGGATCTTGTTGATCCGATTGGAAATCCTTCGATCAAATTACCTATGCTTATAATGCAGGGTACTGCCACACTGATCGGGTTTATTATTTTCCCGTATATCTACGGAAAACGTATTCTCAGCCTGCGTACTTCTCAAATGTTCGGAAACACCATACCCTCGCCGGTTATTATTTTGCTTACATTCACCATTGTTGTGGTATTTATGGGCTTCAACAGCATCTTTATTGAGTGGAACTCAAATCTTACGCTTCCTGAATCTATGTCAGCTTTCGAAAACTGGGCCCGGAATTTCGAGGATAAAGCCCGCATGGTTACTGAATATCTTACAACATTTGACCACGGATATGAGCTATGGGTAAGCCTGCTGGTAATTGCCGTTTTGCCGGCAATTGGTGAAGAACTTGTATTCAGGGGTTTTATACAGAACCATTTGTATGTACTTACCAGGAATATTCATCTGGCTATATGGATAGCTGCTGCATTTTTCAGTTTCTTTCATTTTCAATTTTTCGGTTTTGTACCAAGATTGCTGTTAGGCGCCTTGTTTGGCTATTTGTATGTATTTTCGGGAAAAATCATTTTCCCCATGCTGGCCCATTTTGTCAATAACGGCTTCACATTGATAATGATTTTCTTTTATAACAAAGGCGCATTGGATTTTGATATCGAGTCAACGGAGATAGTACCCCTGAGTGGCGTACTCGTTTCGGGAGTTATTACCGTAGTTCTGTTATATTTGTTTAAAATGTATTTTATGAGGCAAAATCATAAAACTGTTCATGAGTAACTGGAAAAAAGTTTATAGTAGTGAATTTGAGTACAGAGCAAAAATCGTAAATGATATCCTGGAAGAAGCGGGACTGAACCCGGTGATGCTTAAAAAAAGGGATAGCAGTTATAATAATTTTGGAAATCATGAAGTAAAAGTAAATCCTGACCATGTGATTCTGGCTCTGAAAATAATAGCTGATGAAATTGACTTCCGATATGTTTAATAACCTGACCCAACGTTTTATCACCGCTGTTATAGGAGCCATTGTAATTATCATTTCAGTTATATGGAGCGAATGGGCCTACTTTGTCATCTTTTTAGGAATATGCATTTTCACGCAACTCGAATTCTATAAACTGCTTAAACTAGACGAAATGCTACCCCTCAAATTCTGGGGGACTATGGCGGGTGTTTTTATTTATGTTATTATTTTTCTGGAACAGAAATACGAAATAGCTTCAAAGTATTATTTCCTGCTTCTACCGGTGGTTTATACTGCGTTCCTGATCAAACTGTACAGAAAAACAGAAAAAAAGCCGTTCACAAACATAGGATTAACCTTTCTGGGCATCATTTATGTGGCA